>JABEUT010000222.1 GCA_013044305.1 Bacteroidia bacterium | reverse complement strand
TCCTTCGGGCGTTCAGGATATCCAATCGTGGGGAATGCAGAACGGCACTTCCACCCAAACCAATAATGGAACAAACAATTCATCTTCCAGAACAGATAATTCTCAATCTTTTTCCTTAGGTTCCGGGGCAACTATCGGAATTTACGGGGGCTATATGTTAACAAAGAATATCGGTTTTCAACTCGGAATAGGCGATAAGTTATCGTCTTCCACTACCTCTACATTCACAAATACATCCTCCGATGTCAGCCCGCTTCCTGCCAATAGTTCTACCAGCACCGATAACTATACGCTTACCGGCGGCAGTTCATTACAAATCACTCCTGCCATTCGTTTATGTGCCGGCGGCGATGGTAAATTACAGCCGTATTCGGTTATCGGATTGATTATCGGCACATCTCCTACTGCAACATGGGAAGACAAAAACACATCGTCTTCAACAGGTAATCCTACTAACATTACTGATGAAGTGCAAACAATTTCCGGCGGTATGATGTTAGGATTTCATGGCTCGATTGGCCTTCTATATAAGGTAACCGACCAAATAGGTATTTCGGCAGAAATTTTTGAAGACGTTATGAACTGGTCGCCTTCTAAAAGCGTAATTACAACATATACCGATAATGGCGTTAGTCAGCTTTCTAATATGACTACAAGTCAGATAGAAACCGATTACGGTTCATCTGCCACAACCTCAAGCACCTCTTCCCCCGGCAGCCCGACTCAAAGCACAAACGTACATTTCCCATGGAGTTCTTATGGCTTTAGAATAAGCGTTCAATACTCGCTTGGCGGGAAATAAAATTTCTGTTATTGTTTTGGTTCAACCCCGAATTCACATTCGGGGTTTTTTTATGCCTGTTACTTTGCCGGCTCTGCTTGTTTCGCCTCTTTATTTTTCATGGCGATGCGTCTTTCCATGGAAGCCTTAATATCTTCCACCCGCCCTTTGGGTATGGCTCCTATAAGGCGTTTGGTGTACTCCTTTTGCGGATTGAAGAAGACCTCATCGGCATCGCCTAATTCTTCCAGCTTGCCGTTGAACATAACAAGCATTCGGTCGGAAATGAATTTAACCACCGAAATGTCGTGTGAGATGAAAATATAGGTAAACCCGAAGTCTTTGCGCAGCTCGGTAAGCAGGTTTAGCGCCTGTGCCTGAACAGACACGTCGAGTGATGAAACTGATTCGTCGCAGATAATGAATTCGGGATTCAAAGCCACCGCCCGCGCTATACATACACGCTGGCGCTGGCCGCCTGAAAATTCGTGGGGATAACGGTTAAAGTGCGAACTGTTCATGTTCACCCGTTCGAGCAATTCAATAACACGCCTTTTGCGTTCCCTGTCGGTGCTCAAAACATGATGCACCTTCATAGGCTCCATGATGGCTTCACCTATGGTAGAGCGTGGATCGAGCGACGAATAGGGGTCCTGAAAAATAATCTGTATCCGCTTGCGGAAAGGCTTTATTTCCGAAGCGGTCATTTTGGTGAGGTCATTGCCTTTATAAATAATGCTGCCGGCGGTGGGTTCGATAAGACGCAATATGGTTCTGCCGAGCGTGGTTTTTCCCGAACCCGATTCTCCCACCACGCCAAGTGTTTCGCCGGGGAAAACATCAAAACTAATATCATCCACGGCTTTAACATACTCCACGCGCCTGCCCAAAAAACCGGAGCGGACAGGAAAATAGGTTTTCAGGTTTTGCACTTTAAGTATCGGTTCGTTCTTATAAAGTTGCAGGTGTTGTTCTTTTCGTTTCTCGGGAGTGATTACGTATTTATCTATAACATCGTTCAGTTTTTTGCCTGCTCCGTTCGATACGCTCGCCGCTCCGGGCTGCATAAAGTCGGAAACGGTAGGCAGGATGTAAAGCCTTTTGTTCAGCGGCGGGCGGCAGGCAAGCAGTCCCTTTGTATAGGGGTGCTGTGGGTTGGAATATACATCGAGTATGTTGCCTTGCTCCACTACCTTACCCTTATACATCACCACCACCTTTTCGGCTATTTCGGCAATCACACCAAGATCGTGCGAGATAAAAACGATGTTCATGTCGGTTTCCGCCTGTAGTTCCTTCATCAGATCCAGTATGGCAGCCTGCACCGTAACGTCGAGGGCGGTAGTTGGCTCGTCGGCAATAAGCAGCGATGGTTTGCAGCTCATAGCCATGGCAATCATCACCCTTTGCTTTTGCCCTCCGGAGAGTTGATGCGGGTATGAATGGAGAATTTTTTCGGGTCTCGGCAGTTTTACCAGTTTGAAAAGTTCTATAGTGCGGTTGATGCTTTCGTGCCTGGAAACTTTCTGGTGCAGCATAATTGCTTCCATCACCTGATTGCCGCAGGTATATACGGGGTTGAGTGAAGTCATTGGCTCCTGGAACACCATGCCTATTTCATTGCCGCGGAAAAAGCGCATCTCCTTTTCAGGAAGGGCTGCAAGGTTCACCATTCCGCGGTTGCGTGAAGCAAAGTTCATCTCCCCGCCAACTATCCTGCCCGCACGCGGTATCAGCCGCATCAGTGCCAGGCTGCTTACGGTTTTCCCCGAACCCGATTCACCCACTATCCCCAGTGATTCACCTTTATTGAGCGTAAAGCTTATGCCGTCTACGGCACGAACCGTTTCGTCCTCGGTTTTAAATTCAATCTCAAGATTTTTTACTTCAAGTAATACCTCGCTCATAATTTACATATAACCGGCATAGGATAGCATTAGTTACAAAAAAACCGAAATATACGTTTAAATGTTGAATGACAGGAATCCCTTATGGCAAAAGGCTGTATTTTAATAACTAAACCCGTAATAATGAAGCGCTTCTGCCTTGATTCAGGATGCCGGAGAGTGCAGTACAGGAGCGGTGTTCCAGCCTTATGGGGCGACTATGTTTGGTGGTTTCTATTATTTGAAAAACCTAAGGCAATGCTGCCATAATGTTCGGCTAGTCTTCGGAATAAAAAACGAGCGATAATTTTCCGTAATCGTACTCGGGGCTTTGGTCGCTTAAGGATATCTTCATGTTTTTGTCTCCGCTTTTAAAATTCCATATCATACTGTCTTCAACAGGCATGCCGTTGCCATGCATTGCTGTGAAGAATACGGATAATCTGGCATAAAGTTTTGCGGCATCTGAATCAGAGGCCAGAAAAATGTCTTCATCCGCCTCGGTCAGCCTGCCGTGGTCGAAATTATAGGCTATGGTAAAAAAGTTGAGGGAGTCAATATCCCCGTTCACCGAATCGGGATGAAGAGTATCCATAGGCATGGTGTAGGCCAGATAATTGGAGTCGGTTTCATCTGGCGCTTTCCTTTCCGATTGCTTTACCTGTAAGGGACTATCCCCTAACCTGGTGTTACGGAAGAATCCGGTTTTGTCGCCCGTGAGCAATTGCACAAGTGAAACAGCCTCCGGCCCGGCTGCCGCTTTTCCGGCACCTGTATCGGATTTTCCGCCGAAACGGCATCCGCAAAGCAGCGTTATAAGAGCACATGCCGGAAAAACAAATAAACAATTAGCCTTTATCATAAACTACAGTAGCAGAAAACGAAATTAATAAAATAATCGTAGGCGCCTTACGATTCCGGTCATTCAGCCAAAAACATTTTTTCTGCTCAAAAAAAGGGGCGAATAGATATTTATCTATCTTTGCTTACGTTGAACAGAAGCAGATTACAATTATTGCACCCGGCCTAAGGCAATAGGTCAGGCAATGAAAAGGTAAGAACAGACATACAGAACAAACTAACTAAACCTATGCCGAATACGAAAGGAAAACATATTGCGGTTGCCGGCAACATAGGAAGCGGCAAAACCACCCTTACGCGATTGGTAGCCAAACACTATAAATGGAAACCGCAGTTTGAAGACGCAGACGAGAACCCCTACCTTAACGACTTTTATGAAGATATGCAGCGCTGGTCGTTCAACCTGCAGGTGTCCTTTTTACACGCCAGGCTAAACCGCATACAGGAAATAAGAGACAGCAATAAAACCGTAATACAGGACAGAACCATTTACGAAGACGGGTTCATCTTTGCTCCCAACCTTCATGCCATGGGGCTTATGACCACACGCGATTACGAAAATTATATCTCGCTCTTCCATGCCCTGCAGCATTTTGTACCCCCGCCCGACCTGCTTATCTATTTAAGAGCTTCGGTGCCTACACTGGTGAAACAAATTCAAAAAAGAGGACGCCCGTATGAAGAATCCATAAGGCTCGATTACCTGAAAAGGCTGAATGAACGGTATGAGGCATGGATAGACTCCTATGAGAACCAAAAAACCGGGAAGCTCATCATTATTGATGTAGATGAAAATAATTTTTCGGAAAAAGCCGAAGACCTTGGCAAAGTGTTCAACGTGGTTGAAAGAGAGCTGTTTGGAGGACTGTTTTAAGCAATTTGCAATTAAAAACTATTAGTTATGAAAACACATCTGGTAGCTACATTCCTCTGTTTGTCGCTTTTGGGGTTTGATATTTCATTCACCAAAGCACAAAGGCATGATGATTTTTTATCGGATAGTTCAATTATCCAAAAATATAAAGCAGCGCCTAAAAGTGATATTACCTTTGGCTTCTTTTCACCTATAAATCAACATCTTACTTTTGGATATGAACATGTGATAAGCAATGATTGGATACTTTCGGGGCATTTAGGAATAATAGGACCGGGTTTTAATTTGAATACGGGCGGTAATTTTTCCGGGATAACGGCTCCCAATCCTTCCGGAGCATTTGCAAGTTGTGGCGCTAAATTATTTTTCAATGAATACCGATATGAAAAATTGCAGGGATTCTATATTATGCCCGAAATTGTAGCGGGTTATTTTAATTATTATTCTGCATATTATATTAATCAATTGGGTTGGTGGGGATCTACAATAACTGTTAAGAATGGGGTTACACAGTATGCCACATTTCTTAATTTAGGTTATCAATGGGTAATGGAAAAGATGATTATATTCAATATTCATGGGGGTTTAGGTTATGGCGGATATAAATTATCGGGTCCATACCAGCAGAACCTCAACGATTACCAGATGTCTAATTTTTATGATTATTTAGCAGCAGGTCCTTTAGCTTTCAGCGGCGGAATTGACATAGGTATTCTTTTCAAATGATAAGTATTTGACGATTAGTATTTTGTAAGCAGGGATATTTTCTGAATTCCTAATACTTATTTCGCCAACAGTGCCGCCAACTGCAGGAGTTGGGTTTCGCTTACTTTGGCGTTGTACCTGTCGGTAACCACCTGGCTTCCGGCCTGTGCATAGCTTGCCTCTGCTTGCTGCAACTGCACTATATTGGTTGTTCCTACCCTGAATTGTGCCAGCGCCACATCCAAATTTTCCTTTGCAACCTTAAAGTTGTCCTCATCCAGCTTTAATATATCGAGATTGGTCTTATACAATTTATAATCCTCCATCAGGGCCGCATTAACAGTTACCTCTTCCAGCTTATATTGCAATGCCGAGTTCATTTCCTCCAGCTTCGCATTCTCGCGCTTTATGTTCACCACCGAGCCGCCGAATATGTTCCACGACAGGGTCAGCCCCCCGCCCAGCAAGCCGGCAGACTGATTGAACAATACGAAACCAGCGTTGGACTGGGTGCGCGTTAAACCATAGTCGGCGTTAAGCATAAGCGACGGAAACACCAGGGCATTGGCCTCCCTTACATTTGTGTGCGCCACATCCACTGAAGTTTTAGCCAAGGCGAGTGAAGGATTTTGCTGCTGCACCATGTTTTTCAGGCTGTCGTACTTCAATTCCCTGCCCATATCCATACCGTTGCTCACGGCATACTCGGTTTCCAGAGGCAATTCAAGAAGCTGATTCAGCGATATGATGGAGTTGGCCACTACAACCTGCTGCTTCAGGCAAATTGTGTATTGTGCGTTGTAGCTTACCTCCGCCTGCAAAAAATTCAGCCGTGAACCCATGCCTACTTCGTATTGCTGCTGCGCTATTGCCTTTTCCTGTTCGTAAACTTTCAGGTTGGAATCGTTTACCGCGACCATTTGTTTCTGCATCACAATGTTGTAATAGGCCTCTATCACCGAGGCAATATTGTCCTGTATGGCGCCCTTAAGGTTCTCCATACCTTCATCACGCATCAGGCGGAGCTGATCGTAGGCGGCGAACATCCGCGTTCCGTCGAAAAGAGTCCAGTTTAGCCCGAGGTAAGGCATAACGGTATTTGATACTACCCCCTTTTGATTGATTTCGAATCCGTTGACAAATTGCTCGTTTATGGCATTGGCCGATACGCTGTATGTAGCATTGGCGCTGACCACGGGCATCATTCCTGCCATACCCGGGCTATAGCTGTTTGCCGCCTCCCTGCCCGTATTTTGGGCCAGAAGGATATTATAATTGTTCTTTAATGAAATCGCAATAGCGCTGTCGAGCGTTAAAAGCTGCTGTGCGCGCAGCGGAACCTCGACACAAAACAGGCTCACGACTATCAGCAGCACAGACGCCAGCTTCCGCGGAGAAAAAATATCAATATTTAATCGCTTTGCCTTCATTTAATTCATCTGTTCCGTTTTGGTTTTGTTCAGCGGCCGCGCCATGTAAGAATATATAGCCGGTATTACGAAAAGAGTAAGCACAAGCGCAAACAGAAGTCCGCCTACAATTACCGTACCGAGCGACTTGCGGCTGGTGGAGCCTTCGCCCAGCGCCAGGGCTATAGGCAGCGCTCCCAGCGCCATGGCGAGGGTTGTCATTAAAATAGGCCTCAAGCGTGCTTCGGCCGCCTCTATTATGGCTGTTCTGAAAGCCACGCCTTTTTCTTGCAGCTGGTTGGCAAATTCTACTATAAGAATGCTGTTCTTGGTTACAAGGCCTATAAGAGTGATGATGCCTATTTCACTGAATATATTTAGCGTCTGCCTGAAATACCAGAGACATAAAATGGCTCCTGCCATTGCAAGAGGCACAGTGAACATTACGATAAGCGGATCTATAAAACTTTCGAATTGCGCTGCCAGCACAAGATAAATAAGCACCAGTGCCAGTATAAAGGCAAATGAAATATCGGAAGAACTTTCCATAAAGTCGCGCGAGGCGCCGGAGAGTTCAGTTTTTACCGAAGAGGGCAGATAGGATTTTCCGGTGGAAGAGTCGGTTATTGCGGCAAGGCGGTTCAGCTCCTTTATACCATCGCCAATGGTATAGCCCGGCGCCAGGTTAGCAGTAATGGTGGCCGATTCAAAACGGTTGTAGTGGTAAAGCTGTGCGGGATTAGAGGTATCCCTTATATGCACAAAATTATCCAGTTCTACAAGGTTGCCTTTCCCGGAATCGCTCCTTACGTATATCGAACTTATGTCGAGAGGTTTGGTACGGTCGCGGTTCCCGAACTCCCCCACTACCTGGTACTGGTTGTTGTTCATGTAAAAATACTGGAACCGTTCTCCGCTCATGGCGGCATCAAGCGTCTGGGCAATGTTCATAACGGGCACATTCAGCGCATCGGCTTTTTCCCTGTCAATGGTTATATCCAATTGCGGATGGTTAAATTTCAGGTTGGCATCCACATTGGTCAGCGCGGGGCTCTTTTGCACAAGTGCGAGGAATTTTGGAATTACTTTTCTCAAGTCCTGCACAGTAATGCCTTCTATCACGTATTGCACCGGCAAGGCGAGTTTGCCCGAACCAACAGCAATAGTTTGCTCCTGCATGGGGAAAATTCGGGCCGAAGGGAATTTGGCGAGCCTGGCCGAAAGATATTGGGCTATTTGATTTTGTGTGCGATGCCGTTCATCGGGAGGAGATAGTACAAGTCGTGCATAACCTGTATTCAGGGCGCCCGAACCGCTGAAAGTAGGGGCTACTATGGTCAGGAAAACTTTCTTTTCGGGCACTGAATCCTGAACAAAACGTGTTATGGAGTCCATATACGCAGTGGTATAGTCGTATGATGAGCCTTCGGGGCCGAGTATCTGAAACCTAATAAGCGACTTATCTTCGAGAGGTGCGAGTTCGGTATGCAAACTGCGGCCTGTTATTACAATAATAAAAACACAAATGCCAATGATGACAAGTGACAGCCAGCGCCACCGCATGAATTTGTTGAGCGCTTTGGAATAAAAATTATTCAGAGCGATAAATAAGGGCTCTGTTCTTTCGTAAAATCTGGTGCGTGCGTTGTTTTTACGCGCAAGCTTTACACTAAGCACAGGAGTAAGCGACAGGGATACAAATGCCGAGATAAGAACGGAGCCTGCAACCACTATTGCAAATTCCCTGAACAGCTTTCCGGTGAAACCCTGAAGAAATATAATGGGCAGAAATACTATGGCAAGAGTTACGGAAGTGGCTATCACCACCATAAAAATTTCGTCGCAGCCCTTTAATGCAGCCTCCATGGGCGACATACCCTCTTCTATTTTTTTATAAATATTCTCGGTAACTACAATACCGTCGTCCACAACCAACCCTGTGGCAAGCACCACCCCGAGCATGGTAAGTATATTGATGGACAGCCCGGCAACGTACATGATAAAAAAAGAGCCAATGATGCAGACGGGAATGTCAATAAGCGGCCGGAATGCGATAAGCAGATCGCGGAAAAAAATAAATATGATAAGTATTACAAGGGCAAAAGCGATCATAAGCGTTTCTTCAACCTCGGTGATGGAATGCATGATATATGCCGTTGTGTCCAAAGCTATGTTCAGTTCATAATCCTTGGGCAGGGTAGCCTTGAGCATGGCAAGGCGCTTGTAAAATTCTTTTGATATGTTCACATAGTTTGCTCCCGGCTGGGGAACAATGCCAAGCCCTATCATGGGGGTACCCGATTCCTTTAAAATGGTTTCGGGGTTTTGAGCGCCCAGTTCGGCATAACCTATGTCCTTAATGCGTACATTCCTTGTTCCTGCGCTTTTAATAATCATGTTATCAAAGTCCTCTTCGGTAACAAGATTGCCGCGTGTGTTCACTGTAAGCTGGGTGGTTTTACCTTCCACGGAGCCTGACGGCAGATAAACGTTTTTGGCTATAAGTGCATTCTGCACATCGGTAGGCGTAAGACTGAAGGCGGCAAGCTTGGCAGGGTTCATCCAAATCCGCATGGCATATTTCTTTTCGCCCCATACCTGAATGGTGCTTACGTCGGGAATGGTTTGCAGAGTGTTCATCAGCACATTCTCGGCATAGTCGGTTACCTGCATTGCATTCTTTGTTTTGCTCTTAATGGTGAGCGCAAGTATGGCGTCGGCGTTGGCGTCGAGTTTGGTAACCACAGGCGGGGCGTCGAGGTTCTGGGGAAGCTGTGAAAGCGCCTGTGATACTTTGTCGCGCACGTCGTTGGCGGCGGTTTCCATGTCGTAGCCAAGGTCAAATTCTACCGATATATTGCTTACCCCCTGGGCGCTGAACGAACTGATGTCTCTGATGCCCTGCACTCCGTTGATGGCTTTTTCGAGCGGTGTGGTAATCTGTGATTCTATCACGTCGGGGTCGGCGCCGGTATAATTCGTCACCACGTTTATTACAGGCGGATCAATTGCAGGAAAGTCCCTTACCCCGAGCCGTTTGAAACCTATGGCTCCAAAAAGCACTATGATAATGGACATTACGCTGGCAAAAACCGGTCTTTTTAAGCTGACTGAAGATAAACTCACCTTGGATTTTATTGAAAAATGCTTATTTGAACATGCTTATTGTTAGTTTGCTGCCGGGGTATATCATCATGCTTCCTCTTACTATAAGGGTATCGCCCGCATTAAGCCCTTTGGTTACTTCAACCGATGAATCGGTGCGAATACCGAGTTCTACCGGCACCAGTGCCGCTATTCCGCCTTTATCAATATACACATCCTGCCCAATCACCTTTGGTATTACCGCCTCGCTCGGTATCATAATAGCGCCGGCGGCATGGCGCAGGGGTAGAATGATATTTGCAAACCCGCCGGGGAGCAATTCCCCGGTTTTATTTGCTGCAAAAGCTCTGATGTGCAACCCGCCCGTTGTCTGGTCTATTTTAGGATCCAGGGCATATACCCTGCCCGTGAATGGTTTATTGTTGCCGGCTACATTAAACTGTATGCTGTCTCCGGCCTTGATAAGCGGGGAATATTTCTCCGGAATATAGAAATCTATTTTTACCGGATCCAGCTGTTCAAAATCAGCGATAACCGTACCGGTATTGATATAGCTTCCGATGCTTATGTTTTTCAAACCCACTATTCCATCGAACGGCGCCGTAATGCTGCAATAATCTATGGATACCTTTATCAGTTCAATATCGGCGTTTATGCCTTTCAGGTTGCTTTCGGCCACATCATAGTCCTGTTGTGCCACGCCGTTTATGTCGAGCAGTTTTTTGGTCCTGTCAAGGGTTACCTGATAGAGTTCCTTCGTGGCAATATCCTTCTTTAATTGCGCCTGATACGGCGAATCGTCTATCTGTAAAAGCAAATCTCCTTTATGCACGCGGGAGCCTTCGGCAAAACCTATTTTTGTAACCACTCCCGCAATCTGGCTTTGCAGGTTCACCTCCTCGCTTGCCATTATGTTGCCCGACACCCTTATAACATTTTCCGCATTTACGGTCTTTATTTTTACCGCCTCTACTGCTACTGCTTTGCCTTTAGGCTGCGGCCCTTTTGGCGCATTGCGGTCGGCGGGGCGCAGCAATATAATCAGGCCTGTGATGACCGCCGCCGCTGATATCCAGATGATTGTTTTTTTCATGTTTCCGATCTTGAAATCGCTGTTATTTCTTCGAGATTATTAGCAACCGTCTCCAGCTGCTTGTGCAGTTTTTTAACGTCTGTGCCGGTTAATCCTTTCATTATTGATTTATTCAGAAGGCTAACCTCTGTCAGTATTTCGGGCATGCTCTGCTTGCCTTTCCGCGTCAAGCGTATCCAGTACTCCCTCCTGTCGGCAGGATTTTTTACGCGCTTAATAAATCCCTTTTCTGTCAGGTCGTCTATAACGCCAACCATCATTGTTTTGTCAATGTGCAGCATTTCGCCTATTAGCTTCTGGCAGCAACGGTCGCCCATTTTGGAGAGCAGCACCAGAACAGAAAACTGATTCTTGATTCCCAAGTGTTTCAGCTTTAAAGCAAGCTGCCCCTGATAAAGTTTTCCGAGCAAGCCGAATTTTCTGCCGAAAGAGAAATCTTCAAAATCAAATATGGATGGCCTGGGATTCATCAGCATGCCGGTAAGAGGCGCAAATATAGTTTATTTAATTAATGGTTTATAAATTAAACTAATTTCGGGCGGCTGCTGAATTATAACACAGATATATTTACATATTATCAAACATATCCCAATGCGGCGTAACCCACCCAATGCCTTAGGTTGGCGGGTGCAGTAACGCCCATACCCCCCAGGTCGGCCACAGGAACCGGGTCGTGAGTTATGCTTGTGGAATAGCCAAGCAGTTTTCCTTCGGGAACCGGCAGGTTCATCTTTTTTGCGAGCTTATACATGGTGAGCAAACCAAATGGTACGGAATACCTGCCGCACCAGGGCCACTTATGCAGCTGGTAGTTGGCGCTGTCCACGGTTTGATCAAAGAAGGCGTGTAAATGGCTTTCATCTATTCTTCCGGCAAGGCAATCGTCTATCAGGTGGTTTTCAAATTCAACGGTTTCCATATAACCCTCCTTATCAACCCCAAAGCGCTTGCATTGGTTGTTATTACCCCATCCCTGGTCGCCGTAATGTACCGCATCGGTGGTTATCAGCATTGAAAAATCTTCACCCCATTTCAGGTGCCTTTCCGAGGCTATGGCGGCTATAGCTTCCGTCAACTCTGCGGCAATTCTTGTCATTTTGTCAAAGGGCATGGGCGGTACCAGTATGGGTACTATCTCCGCCTCATTATTATAGTATTGAAGTATGGGCAGCATGGCTTCTACTGAATGTTCCGCCTGCTGCATGGGCTGATGAACTTCGTATGATGTTTCGGGAATTTTGGCAAGCAATGCTTTGCGAAGGCCTGATACCGGTACCGGGTTTTTGATACCGTGCCATGTGGCGAAGTCGTCGAAAATTAAATTGTCGGATAAATTAAATAACCCCGCTTTATGCGCCACGCCGAATATAAATACGGTTTTGCTTTTCAGATTTTGCAATACCAGGGGATACAAATAACCGACATATGAATAATCATCATGCGGACATATTGCGACTTTCCAGCTTGTATCGGCTTTTATGTGGCAGGCATTGCGCCGCGCTTCCCACTGGTCGCCACTTAATTCCTTAACTCTGGCAATAAAGGCCTCTGTTTGCTCCATTGTGTGCGGAAACCCTACTTTATCAATCAGCGGGCGCATTTGTGGTGCAAGTGTCTTGCTATTTGCCATCAGACAGGTTTATTTCTTCTCCATTTTTATTTAGTATCCTGTACTCCAGAAACTGCAGTGAATCGAGCGCGGTGATCTTTATTTTTTGTTTGTACCGGTATTTCCATTTAAGCTTTAGCGATGGGAAACCCTGGTTCAGATAAGCATAAATAAATGGATGCAGCAGCAATGTGATAGATTTTTCGTTCTGCTGGTTTAAAATATACCGTATCGTGTTTTCTATTTTGTCAATGAGCAGAAGGGGCGATTCCACTTCACCGCTGCCTCCGCAGGCAGGGCATTTTTCCATGGTGTTGATAATGGTTTGCGGGCGCACCCTTTCGCGCGTTATCTGAACCAGTCCGAACTTGCTTGGAGGAAGAATATGGTGTTTTGCCCTGTCGGGTTTCATCAGCTCCATCAGTTTCGAATACAGCCTTTTCCTGTGCTCCTGATTGTACATGTCAATAAAATCTACCACTATAATACCGCCCAGATCGCGCAGCCGCAGCTGCCGTGCCACTTCGTATGCGGCGTCGAGGTTCACCTCGAGGGCGTTGGTCTCCTGGTCGTTCTTAGATTTTATCCGCGTACCGCTGTTCACATCTATTACATGCAGGGCTTCGGTATGCTCAATAATGAGGTATGCCCCGCTGGGCATGTTCACTGTTTTTCCGAAGGAGGCCTTAATCTGCTTTTCCACACCGAAATGATCGAAGATGGGTGCGCTTCCTTTATACTGTTTTACTATGTCTTCCTTTTCGGGGGCTATGGTATGCATGTAGTCTTTTATTTCGGTACATAATTCAGGATCGTCAACCCAGATGCTGCTGAAGGAGGTGTTCACCAGGTCGCGTATAACAATGGAGGTGCGGCCTAGTTCACCGAGGGTCTTTTGCGGGGCACGGGCGGTTTTCAGGTTATTAAAGCATTCTTCCCATTTTTTTACCAGTCCGTTAAGGTCGGCGTCTATCTCGGCAACGCTTTTATCTTCGGCCACGGTTCGTACTATTACACCAAACCCTTTTGGCTTGATGCTTTCCAGAAGCTTTTTGAGGCGGTCTCTTTCTTCGGCCGTTCTTATTTTTTGCGATACCGCAATTTTGTCGGAGAATGGGATAAGTACGAGGAAACGGCCGGCAAGGGTAATCTGCGAGGTTATACGCGGCCCTTTTGAGGATATGGGTTCTTTGGCAATCTGTACCAGTATATTCTGCCCGGTCTGGAGCATTTCGGACATTTTGCCGCTCTTTGGTATATCGGGCAGCATTTTAAAATACATGAGCGAGGCGTGCTTTACCTTCTCGGTCATTACACCCTTCGTGTATTGGTTCAGGCTGGCAAACTGCGGGCCCAGATCATAATAATGAAGAAAGGCATCCTTTTGGTAGCCGACATTGATGAATGCCGCGTTGAGGCTGCTGGCTATCTTGGAAACTTTACCAAGGTAAATGTCGCCGACCGAAAACTGTGCGTCGTTCTTTTCGCGCACCAGCTCCGTAAGCCGCTTGTCGCTCAATACGGCGGTTACCACTTCGCCTGAAGTGGAGTTGATAATTAATTCGTTGTTCATAGTTTGTATCTGTTGAAATTTTTAAAAGTTCAGGAAATGACACGTTACCGGCAATTGTGCCGCCGACCTTGCCAAATAGCATGGGGGATGACGCAAGGCTGTCCGCAGGCTCTTTTCCTGAATGAGAGTCGCGTTGCATACCTGTGCGCAACTTAATGACGTAATTGATTAAAAGTGTTATTAAATTCATGGGCTTACCCGGTATACTATAATTAGCGGTTTAAGTATTGAGATTACAACCGCCCATATCAGGGAACATACCAAAATAATGATTGAACTACCTAAGGCGTTTCTTATGCCTGTTCTTTCTAAGGCGTTTTTTACGTTTATGGGTAGCCATTTTATGGCGCTTTCTTTTTTTTCCGCAGGGCATAATTCTTAAAAGTTTAAAATTTTATTGTTTGTTAGATTCCGATTCAAATTTGGCAATATATTCTTCAACCTGTCTTTTCAAAGAGGTATCGGTGGCAAAAGTACTATATTTTTTGAGACAGGCAACAGCGGTCTTTTTATCGCCTGTTCTTTCGTATGCTTCGGCAAGGTAGAGATAGGCCTTAATGTAAGCAGGCGACAGCTTCAGAATTTTGCTGAACCTGCCAATGGCTTTGGGATATTGTCCGCTCTCCATTGAAAACTCTCCTAATGCAAGCTGTGCTTTAAAATTATTGGAATCCTTTTGCAAAACGCCTTGTATAATCCCTATTCCCTTCATGGGATCTTGTCCGCTTTCAACAATACACTGCCCCATACCCACCTTGGCATCGGGAGAGGCGGAATCGACTGACAATGCCTGCGTAAAGCAGTTGAGCGCCCTCTGCAACACCACGCCCTTTACGGCTGGATTCATAAGGAGTGCTATATCGAAATATCCTTCGCCTGCCCTGGTCCAGGTAGAGGCTGATTTTAATAAAGCGGCGCTTTTTTCGAGGTAATAATCGGCCTGCAGCTGAAGGCCAAGGCTGTCGTAAACCTTTGCTATGGAATCGTAGAGTTGCGCCTGTACAGCGGTGCCGGCGGCAGGCAGGGCTTTATTGTACGAGGCGATTTTGGTTTTGGCCCAGCCCGTAAGTTGTGATTCGGCCTGTGTTATCAGGGAATCGAAATTAAGCCGCGAGGAGGCGGAATCCCTTGCCGCTGCGGGCATCTGCGTTGGTTTGTCGGGGCTTTTGCGGTTTACAAAAAAAAGTGACGCCATCAATATGGCGCCACCTGCAATTGTAAGCCACTGCCACTTACCTAAGGAGGTCATGGACAGGCTTTGGTTTTACTTTACCGACTTTTTTACCTTTTCCGCAAATTTCTTCGACGGCTTGTAAGCAGGTATATAGTGGGCGGGTAAATGAATGGAAGTGTTCTTAGAAATGTTTCTGGCTATTTTAGCGGCCCTTCTTTTCAGAATAAAATTTCCAAATCCTCTTAATGAAACACTTTCGTTTTTAATTAAATGATTTTTAACCGTACTCATAAACGCTTCAATCGTTTTTTCTACGTTGCTTCTTTCAATCCCGGTTTCACGGGATATTTCCTTTACAATTTCTGCCTTTGTCATATTGGTGATGATTATATTTTATGCAAAGGTAAGTAAAAATAAAAATGTGAATGCTTTTTATTTTCCGTTTTTTCTGGTTAGTTTAATAAAGGAATAGCGATATGCGTTATCCTTATCCGGTTCATGATTTGTGCGCCCTACTTCAATCCATTCATTCTCAACAATTTCAGGAAAGAAGCTATCGCCCTCGAAGGAAAAGTTAATTCTTGTTAAATAAATTATTGAGGCTTTAGGCATGGCTTCGCGAAAAATTTCGGCGCCTCCGATGACAAAGATTTCTTTTTCCGAGACCAACGCTTTCAAAGCATCGTTAAGGTTTGAAAAAAACAAGATATTTGGTTCCGTATGGAATGATTTGTTGCGGGTAATAACTACGTTGGTTCTTCCGCTTAAAGGTTTACATCCCATTGACTCGAAAGTTTTACGTCCCATAATTACCGCATGACCCATGGTGAGGTTTTTAAAAAACTTCATATCGGCCGGTAATTTCCAGGGCAGGGCATTATTCATGCCTATCACATTATTCTTGTCGGCTGCCGCAACCAGTGAAATGATCATGGTTAATTTTTTGAGGAGGTTAGGGAGCCTGCGGCTTGCAGGCCGTTCATCCGATTAATAAGCCAATTATACTGCAACATCGGCTTTTATGTGTGGATATGGGTTGTAGTCTTCCAGTTGAAAATCGGAATACTGGTATCCGAAGATGTCCTTAACGCCGGCGTTTATCTTCATCTTCGGCAGTGGGCGCGGGGTTCGTGTCAGCTGCAGGTTGGCCTGCTCTAAATGGTTCAGGTAAAGGTGCGTGTCGCCGAAAGTATGAACAAAGTCGCCGGGCTTAAGTCCGCACGCTTGGGCAATCATCATGGTAAGAAGCGCGTATGATGCAATGTTGAAAGGCACTCCGAGGAATACGTCGGCGCTGCGCTGGTATAACTGGCATGAAAGTTTCCCGTCGCATACATAAAACTGGAAGAGCAGATGACAGGGAGGCAGTTTCATCTTTTCAATCTCCCCAACATTCCAGGCGCTAACAATCAGCCTTCTCGAATCGGGATTGGTTTTTATCTGATGTATAAGGTTTGAGATCTGGTCGATGTGCCTGCCATCGGCAGTTGGCCAGCTGCGCCACTGGTAGCCGTACACCGGACCAAGATTACCATCGGCATCGGCCCACTCGTTCCATATTGTCACCCCGTTGTCTTTCAAAAATTTTACGTTGGTTTCGCCTTTCAGGAACCATAGCAGTTCGTAAATAATGGAACGCAGATGTATCTTTTTTGTGGTAAGGGCCGGAAATCCGTCTTCAAGATTAAATCGCATCTGGTAGCCGAATACGCTCAAAGTGCCGGTACCCGTACGATCGGTTTTACGGGCGCCGTTTTTAAGTATATGCTGCAATAGATCGAGGTAGGCCTGCACTTCACTGTAGTTTTATGTTCACTGATAAGATTAAGGGTTCAAATTTATGCAATATTCGGCTATTGCGTAATACCTATAATCATGGTAGGGCGGCAACGGGTAATTCATCTCTTCTTCATTACCTGATGCCCGACTGCACAATGCACGCATCGCTTTTCATTGCAAAAGCTTTTTCTTAATTCAATCAATGCCTGCGAGTCGTATGCATCCGCCGCCTTTATCCCTAACTGCTCCCAGTCATCGGTCAGGCTGTTTTTTTCCGGCTTAAGGCCATGCAGCAGATTCAGGGCTTTCCGGCACAAGTCGTCGTTAAAGGTGCTTTTGCCATACATGAACAGAATGGGCACCACGGCATTTATTATAAGCATGTTTAGGGTAGATATGCCCATGACACCGTTTCCTTTTTCGCCCGGCTTTTCTGGCTTTTTGGGCTGTTGGCCTGTAGCCTTTGTTTTGCCCGGTGTTACGAACCTGTAATGTGTATGCCAGTATTCCGATGGCGTGGCGGAAAATAATTTAATAATGTCGTTTATACCCCGCGCTTCAATTACTTTCCGGAACAAGGGTGCGTTGCCCAGGATTATGGCTGCCGCCTGCGCAATACGTAAGCTGGGGAAATTAAATGGACGTATTCGCGCAAATTTCCATTCGGCCCCTTCCATTGGCGTCAGGTTAAGTTTGTGTTTCTGATAGAGGTATTCCTTCTGAAGCTTGCGAGGATAATCCTCTGTAAAGTTTCCGTTTAGCATGCCGGCCTGCCCGAATAGTAAGGCCTCCGTTTCCATCAAGTTCCTTCCGTGTTTCAAAATCAGTTTCACCGGAGCAAAGGTGGCAAGCAATTCAAATGGCATAGAATTAACAGGGTTGCCGAGGCTGGTGAGCAGGGTATGGTAAAATACCTCCTCCCAGTCGTTTATGGTATTATTAAGCTTCAGGGCTATGGCATCGCCTTTCCTTTCAAGGCGCTCCGCCACAAGCCTCTCCATCCATGAATGGAGCAGTATGCTGTCAATGTTTTTAATTTCGGCGCCGCACGGTATCTCTTTCGATGAATAACGCAGGGAGGTATATCTGTCCAACAGGCTTTGCGGAATAATTGATTTTAACTCCAGCGCCGGTATAGGCGATTTATCCGACCTGAATAC
>JABEUT010000030.1 GCA_013044305.1 Bacteroidia bacterium | reverse complement strand
TGAACCAGGAACACGAAAACACAGGAAGAAAATGCTGCCGCGGCGGCTGGAGATTCATCTTTATGCCCATCTGCATTGCAGCCGGCCTCGCAATTTTTGCGGCGCTGGTCATGTACCTTTGGAATGCAGTAATGCCGGATGTATTTACAAGCCTTAAGCCAATAACCTACTGGCAGGCGCTTGGCATACTTATATTGGCAAAAATATTGTTCGGCAACTTCAGGCGCGGAGGCTGCGGCAGAGGATGCAGAGGAAGAAGACACGGCCGCAACTGGTCAAGTAAATGGATGAACATGACCGAGGAGGAAAAGGCGAAACTGAAGGAAGAATGGTCCGGCAATAAAGGTGACAAGTGTTGCTAAAAGCCTTGATTCTGCCGCCTTACAGGTCAGAAGAGTAAATAAACGGAACAAGCTGCAATAATTGTTCTGTTGGTTAAAAGGGAGGAGTGATGCCTCCTTTTTTCTTTTATGATTGGCCCTCTCATCTTTGTTTCCGGTAAGCCCTGACAAAAACCGGCACTTCAGATTATCTGCCGAAACTTGTACTTTTGCCTTCCGGCGCTTTACATGAACGTATCCATGCAATTAGCTTATTTAAAAAAACCTTCATTCTGGTTTTACTCCGCACTAAGTGTGTTCGGACTGCTCTACCTTACCCTGGCAGTTGGCAACCATTATTTTTTCAGAACCTATACCTTCGATTACGGCGTTTTCAATAACGATTATTGGAACCTCGCACACTTCCACCTCGGCAACAACCCCTTATTCCACAACCATAATTATTTAAATGTAAATACGCTGAAGATACACTTTACCGCCGTGCTCATATACCTGTGGCCCTTTTACTGGCTTATGAACTGGCTTACCGGAACATACACGCTTCTTATTTTACAGGAACTGCTGGTGGTAGCTGCAGGTTGGGCTGTTTACAAACTGGTTAAATTAAAAACCGGCAACGGCTGGCTCGGGGTATTGGCGCTGCTTTATTATTTTGCGCTGCAAGGGCATTATGCTTCTTTCAGCCTCGACTTTAACGAAGCCATAGTGTGCGCCTGCCTGCTCCCGCTTTTTTTATATGCCTTCGAATCGGGGAATCTGAAAACAGCCGCTGCGCTTTTTTCCCTCTCGCTTTTCGGAAGGGAGGATATGCCCCTCTATTTCATCTTCATATTTGCCGCACTTATGCTCTGGCACCGCAAAGAAAGGAAAACCGTGCGCCTCTGCCTTTACGGAATCGGTATCGCCTTACTCTATTTTGTGCTTGTATTCACTGTATTTATACCGCTTACTCATTCCAATGGTTACCATTACTACCTCTTTGAGTATTCAGCGCTTGGAAAGACACCGGGGGCGGCATTGCTCGGTATCGTTACCAACCCTATACAGGCGCTGGAGCTGCTTTTTGTAAACCATAGCGGCAAGCCTGAATACAACTGGTGCAAGGCCGAATTTTATCTTGTTTACCTGGCATCGGGAGCGTTTTTTGCACTATACCGCCCCAGGTACTTCATCTGGTTTATACCCATGCTGGCGCAAAAGATGTACAACGATGACTTTATCCGATGGGGCATAGAGGGTTATTATTCCATTTTTGTGGTTACGCTCCTGCCTGTGTCCGTATTTATGGCCATAAGCGAGATTTATTCCTCCCTGCGCGCCCGCATCACTGCCGGCATTGCGGTTTGCCTGATGGCGGGATCGGTTACCTGGTTTGTAGAAAACGACTATGTACATGCCATAAGCTGGATAAGCACAGTGAAGGAAAATATTTTTTCGTACAACTTCAACCACCCGGGTTACGACGCCCCGAAATTGCATTCGCTGTTAGATACTGTTCCTCCCGACAGCGCCGTTTGCGCCTCCGCATCGCTTGTGCCCCAGCTGGCGCAACGCAGCCGCATATACCTGTTTCCGTACAAATATGATGCATCCTACATGGCAATTTTCGCATACTCCGACAATTACGAAGTGCCGCCCGCCGATTATGCCGACAGCATCCTGCACCTGGTACATTCGCATCAATGGAACCTGGTTGCCGCTTACTACCCCTTGCTTATATTCCGTAAGGAACCCAACACCCTGGCGGCGGAAGATATTTTTGGCAGCAGAAAGCCCGATGAACCGCCCGACAACATAACCACTGCCCTGATGGCTACACCCCTCCGCGTTCTTGTGGCGGGAAGCGACACAGTTTGGTTCTATAAAAAGGATTTTCCTCCGCAATACCTCCGCTCCTTCAGCTGCGATTGTGAAACTCTTTCCGCCGATGGGAAAAGCCCTGTTGCATCAGACGGAACTGTAATGATTTCGGAAGGGGTAACAAGCGAAAAAAAACACAGCGGCAATTATTCAATCAGGCTGACACCCGATAAACCTTACGGCATGAACCGAAGATTCATGGGCTTGCAGGGCGGCGATGTGTTCTGCGCCAGTGTCTGGCGTTACAGCCCCGAAGGCAAGGGGGGCATGGTGCTTTGCAGCGACAACAGCACTTTATTTTACACGTCGGGGAGCAATGTAAAAACAGACAGCAGCGGGTGGCAAAAGCTGCAGCTGTCAGTTATCATTCCGCTCAACTGCCCCGAACTTAAATTTTATTCCTGGAGCGGAAAGGACACTGCATATTTCGACGACCTGAAGGTGGATATCTATAAAAGGAAACGGTAAATGACCGCCTGCTTTGCCGTTACGCCAAATTGTTTTACTTTTGTATAGCCCGGCACACTACTCCGCAGAAACGGCATTGCGGGCACAAACAGCGAATATGCAAGGCACTGCTCCCTAAACGCGAAGCCTGGAATTATGAACAAAAACAGATGGAAACTGGTACTCGTCTTTTTTGCAGCGGTAATTGCCGGAGCATCGCTATGGTATTCCAACCTGCTTGCCGGCAGAATGCAGAGCGAGGAACGCAACAAGATACGGCTGTGGGCAGAAGCCATTCAGCGTAAGGCGCGCCTGGTAAAATACGCCAACAGCCTGTTCAGCCAGATAGCCGCCGATGAAAAGGAAAAGGTAAAGCTTTGGGCCGACGCCACCCGGATGCTCGCAAGCCCCGACGCCTCCACGGGCGATCTTAGCTTCATCTTTGAAGTAATACGCAACAACAAAAACATACCCGTTATACTCGCCGATGACGGAAACAAAATTGTAAGAACACGCAACCTGCCCGATTCCGTGAAGGAGAAGGACTCCGCCTATATCCTGGAACAGCTGAAAATAATGAAACAGCAGCACGAGCCCATTGAAATAAACATATACCGCAACCAGAAAAATTACCTCTTTTACGAGGACTCGCGGCTGTTCACCGACCTGAAGAGGATATTGAACGACCTATCGCAGTCCTTTATTACGGAGGTGGTGAAAAACCTTGCCTCGGTTCCTGTGCTGCTCACCGATTCCTCCAAAACCACCGTTATAGCGCATGGCAATATTGATACGGCGCGCCTGAAGGATACAACCTATGTGCGCAACCTGATAAAAACAATGGGCGAGAGCAACCCGCCCATAACCGTTGAACTCGGCGATGTGGGAAAGCAATATATCTTTTACGAGGAATCGTCGCTGTCGAAGGAACTGCGCTATTTCCCCTATCTTGTTTTAGGCATCATGGGCATCTTTATATTCTTCGGCTACTCCATATTCAGCACTTCGAGGCGGGCCGAGCAGAACCGTGTATGGATAGGCCTTGCCAAGGAAACGGCGCACCAGCTGGGCACCCCCCTGTCGTCGCTCATGGCTTGGGCCGAATACCTTAAAGCCAAAGACATGGATATAGCCGACGAACTGGGCAAAGATGTAAAAAGGCTGGAAACCATTACCAGCCGCTTTTCTAAAATAGGCTCCGCTCCCCAGCTGGAGCCCAACGATGTAACAACAGCCCTCACCGATACCATGGAGTACATAAAGGCGCGCACCTCGCAAAAAGTAACATTCAGCTACCGGCAGGCGGAAGGAATAAACACGGTGGTGCCGCTCAATATCCCTCTTTTTTCGTGGGTGATAGAAAACCTGCTGCGCAACGCCATTGACGCCATGAGCGGGGAAGGCAAGCTCGATATTGATGTTTCAGACGATGCTAAATTTATATTCATTGACATTACCGACACAGGCAAAGGAATTCCGAAAGGCAACTTTAAGGTTGTATTTGACCCCGGCTATACTACAAAAGAACGGGGCTGGGGTCTGGGATTATCGCTATGCAAGCGAATCATAGAAAATTACCACGGGGGTAAAATTTTTGTAAAGAATTCGGAAGCAAATAAAGGGACAACTTTCAGGATAGCGCTGAAAAAGTAAATTTAAATGTTGAATCTTGAATGAAAGAAAAGATGGGACTAAGAAATTACCGTGAAACGGCACTATCATACTTTGAATCCGATAATTCAATTTCCTGTAAATCTGTAAATTTGTGTAACAATTTACAATATGATACCTGCTTCAATCATTGAAACCATAAAAATCACTGTACATTCAGTGCTGCCCGGAGCGCGGATTATTTTATTTGGCTCCATGGCAAAGGGAACTGCAGTTAAGCACAGCGATTACGACCTGCTGGTAATCTCCCCTGCCAATATTCCTATGCAACAAAAAATGAAATGGCGAAGCATAATCAGCAAAAAGCTTGTGTATGCACTGGATGCCCCGATAGAT
Source organism: Bacteroidia bacterium (assembly GCA_013044305.1). Classification (GTDB taxonomy): domain Bacteria; phylum Bacteroidota; class Bacteroidia; order JABEUT01; family JABEUT01; genus JABEUT01. The sequence continues at coordinate 505 of JABEUT010000030.1, read as the reverse complement.
TTATTGCTTAACAGCGAAGAAGAAGTTGAAAGAAAAAAGAAATTATTAGGTAATGCGGTAAGGTGGGCTATGAATGAAGGCGTTGAAATATGAAAGCGGACGAAAAAAATAATCTGCTTGAGTGGTTCAAAAAAGCCGACCATGACATTATTGCTGCGCATAAATTATTGGCGGATGATGAAATATTGGATACCGATTGTTTCCATTGTCAGCAGGCGGCAGAGAAATATTTAAAAGCATTTATAATTTTTAAAGGCACGGAGATTGAAAAAATTCATGACCTTGATAAATTAAACAAGGAATGTTCCGCATTAGATTCGGATTTTGAAATATTCGATTTTAAAAACCTGAATTATTTTGCCATAGATGTCCGTTATCCTGATGATTTTACTCAACCATCGCCCGAAGAAGCACAATATTATCTTGAAATAGCGGAAAGGGTTAAAGCTCTTGTTCGGAAAAAAATAAGTCCATCGTTGTAAGCGGTTACTTTGGCCTCCATCTA
>JABEUT010000029.1 GCA_013044305.1 Bacteroidia bacterium | reverse complement strand
GGCGAGATAGCCATAAGAAATATTATTATTGATAAAGATAAATTGGGCGATGACGGAAGAAAACTGCTGCTTGGCATTGGTGATTATAATTCCGCCTCAACCGATGTAGGCATTGGCTATGTTCACGGAACGGGTTCCACTAAATTCCGCAGTTATACCTGTGTCATTATTGCAAAACGCAGTAAACCGAGAGCATCCAAATCAGGATTTTAAAGCTAATTTTACCATAATACCAACAATCAAACTATACAACCTTATGAAAAACTGCAAAGCAATTCTTTTCGTTGCTTCCGCATCATTGTTTTTGGCATCATGCAGTTCGTATAAGCAGAGCAATGTTTTCCTTAAAAGAAAGTACTTTAATTTCAAAAAGCATGATAAATTAATACTAACGGATAAGGCAACCCCGGAGATGGCAGTGCCCAACATCAGTCTGCAAGTTGTCAGCCCTACTGTAATTTCGGTATCGGCCGCAAATAAGGCGAATACCGCGGTAGTTATCCAACAACCCAAAAGCCATTTCAGCACTGCAAAAACAGTTAGGCTTGTTGCCACAAATAAAATATCGGAACAGGCGAAAACAATACAGCAAAGCAAACAACCTGAAAACATACAGGAATTGCGAACTTATAAACCCCGGTTCTTCCCGGACCATGACGATCATCATTCTGATGACGGAGTCGAGATAGGCACCAATGAAGCCCTACTTATTATTCTCGCAATTTTAATATCACCTCTTGCCGTTTACCTGTATGATAAAGCCGTTACCAGCCGTTTCTGGATAGACCTTATACTATGGGTTCTTGGTGTTGCCATTTTGCCTATATTTTATTTTTCCGGACTGTTTTGGCTTGCTGCCGTGATATATGCAATACTTATAGTAACAGGAAATATAAAACATTGAGCCGGTCAAGTGCAGGAAAAATGTATTATTGGTGTTAATAAAATCTAAAAACTTTTAGCTTTTCTATCCTGATATAAATTGCTAAATTTGCGAAACCATAACCCATAATACATATTCATAATGAACTCTCTCCGCTTTAAAGCCATTCATGAAGCCATTTCCCGCACGCCTCTTATTTCAGAAGCGCCAAGCAACAGGGTTTCCGATTTTTTTGGCAAAAATGTATTCGGGCGCTCACAGGTGCAAAGGTATGTTCCCGAAAGTGCATTTAAAGCGCTGAATGATGCCATTGAAAAAGGTACCACAATAGACCGCAAGACGGCAGATGAGGTGGCCTCGGGTATGAAGACCTGGGCGCTCGAAAACGGTGTAACGCACTATACGCACTGGTTTCAGCCGCTAACGGGTTCAAGCGCCGAGAAGCACGACGTGTTTATGGATATTACCCCGGACGGCAGACCAATTGAAAAATTCAGTGGAAGCCAGCTCGCGCAACAGGAGCCTGATGCATCAAGCTTTCCCAGCGGCGGGATACGGAATACCTTCGAAGCCCGCGGCTACACCGCCTGGGACCCCTCCTCCCCTGCCTTCATCTTCGGCAAAACACTTTGCATACCCACCATATACCTATCCTACACCGGCGAGGCACTCGACTATAAGACCCCATTACTAAAGACACTGCATGCACTGGATAAGGCTGCGACTGCCGTTTGTCAATATTTCGATAAAAATGTAAAAAAGGTACATGCAACCCTGGGATGGGAACAGGAATATTTTCTTGTGGACAGCGCTTTGTACAATGCCCGCCCGGACCTGATATATTCCGGCAGAACCCTTATGGGCGCTACCCCGCCCAAAGGACAACAGTTGGAAGACCACTATTTCGGATCAATACCGGAACGGGTAAACGAATACATGCGCGATTTTGAAACCGAGGCATATAAACTCGGTATTCCGCTTAAAACAAGACATAACGAGGTGGCGCCACACCAGTATGAGGTTGCCCCGATATTTGAAGAGGTAAACATAGCCGTAGACCATAACATGCTCCTAATGGATCTGATGGACAAAGTTGCCCGCCGCCACAACCTGAATGTGCTATTTCATGAAAAACCCTTTGCAGGCATCAACGGATCAGGCAAGCACAATAACTGGAGCATGAGTACCGATACAGGCATAAACCTGTTGTCGCCCGGTAAAACCGCCGAAACAAACCTGATGTTTCTTACCTTCTTTGTAAATGTGATAAAAGCCGTACACGAACATTCCGATCTGCTTAGGGCTGCCATTGCCTCCGCCGGCAACGACCACCGCCTCGGAGCCAATGAGGCCCCGCCGGCCATAATTTCAGTATTCATTGGAAGCCAGCTAACCCATACCCTTGATGAGTTTGAGAAGAAGTTCAAACCCGGGAAACTGAATCCGAACGAAAAAAAGGCTTTAAAACTGGATTTGGGAAGAATACCGGAGGTTTTACTCGACAATACCGACCGGAACCGCACCTCGCCTTTTGCCTTTACAGGTAATAAATTCGAGTTTAGGGCAGTAGGCTCGTCAGCGAACTGCTCCCAGGCTATGATTACCCTTAATACCATTGTAACCCACCAGCTAACCCAGTTCAAAAAGGACGTTGACAAACTTACAGGCAAATCGGCAAACACGGAGGAAGCAATAGTGCAGGTGTTGCATGAATACATAGTATCGTCAAAAAATATAAGGTTTGAAGGGAACAATTATAGCAAGGAATGGGTTAAGGAAGCGGAAAAGAGAGGCCTGTCGAACATTCAGAGCACCCCGGCCGCATTAGAAAAACTAACCACTCCCAAAGCGCACCAGCTTTTTGAAACCTATCATATTTTTAACAAACGAGAGCTCGAAGCGAGACATGAGATTCAGGCAGAGTTATTCACGAAAAAAATACAGATTGAGTCGCGCATAATTGCCGATATGGCGCTTACCCACGTAATACCTTCCGCCATAAAGTACCAAAACGCCCTTATTGACAATGTCAAAGGAATAAAGGAAATCTTCGGGCTAAGGCAGAATAACCTTGCCGGAGTCGGTATAAATGACAATAAGTTATCGGAAGAACTGAATGACTGCGGCAATTCTGAAAACCTGGTTGATGCACAGCTCTCCATGATCAGGCAGATAAGCGAAAGAGTCGGATTGATACGCACCAACGTAGAGATGATGATAGAGGAGCGGAAGAAAATCAACCAGCTTGAGGACTCGATAGCGAAGGCCCGCTACTATGGTGAAAAAGTAAAGCCATATTTCGATGAAATACGCTATCATTCCGATAAATTGGAGATTTTGATAGATGATTCCCTATGGCCATTTCCAAAATACCGCGAACTCCTATTTGTTAAATAAAGTAGGAAAAGGAAGTTTTGTGATTGGAAATAACTGTTATCTTTGCCGTTATTCAAATTTAAATTAGCAATTATGAATAGATTTTCTATTTTAGTATGTTCGTTATGCCTAAGTGTACTAATCATACCAATTAAGTCTTTTGCGCAGAAGAATTCGCTCGCAAGTGCAGACCAGGCTTTCAGCAACATGGCCTATGCCGATGCACTTGATATGTACAAAAAGGCATATACCGATCTGCACAGCAACAGAGATAAAGCCAAAAAAGCAAGGGTACTGTTCCAGATAGCCGAATGCTACCGTATGATGAATGAACCAAAGGAGGAAATTCAGGCCTATGCCAAAGCCATAAAAGCCAAATATGACGACCCGGTTTGTCTGCTTTATCTTGCAAATGCCGATAAAATGATGGGGCAGTACGATTCTGCCATGGTTTATTACAACAAATATAAGGATGCCGTTCCATCCGACCCACAGGGCCCTCTGGGAGTAAAGTCATGCGAGGTTGCCGCACAATTAAAAAATAACCCTACCCGCTTTGTAGTGAATGACGAGCAGCAGCTTAACACAAAGTATTCAGACTTTGCTCCTGCCTTTGCAGACAGGCGTTTTGATGAGCTATTCTTCACATCCACACGCCCCGGAAGCACCGGCGATCAGATTGACAATGCAATAGGGCAGAACTTTAGTGATATTTACGAAACCAAAAGAGATAAAAATGGGAAGTGGAGCGAACCGACCCCTCTCCCCTCCCCTGCCAACAGCGAAGGTAATGACGGAACACCTTGTTTCGACAAAGGCTATAAAACCATGTATTTTACCCGTTGCCTTTTGGTAAACAAACAGCAGCAGAAATGCAAAATATATTCTACCGAACGCAGGGGCAACACCTGGGCACAACCGGTTGAACTCGACTTTCAGGTTGACAGTGTTACATACGGCCACCCTGCCCTCTCGCCCGATAATACAGAACTCTTTTTTGCTTCAGACCTGTCGGGCGGCTACGGACAACACGACATCTGGGTATCTCATTTCGATAAAAAGAACCATAAATGGGGCGAGCCCAAAAACCTTGGTCCGGAAATTAATACTCCCGGAGATGAAGTGTATCCTTATGTTCGATTTAACGGAGACCTTTATTTTGCTTCCGACGGGTATCCCGGGCTTGGGGGTAAAGATATTTATGTTGCCAAAAAAGTCGGACCTGATAAATGGGGCACTCCGACCAATATGGGTGTTCCAATTAATTCGGAAGGCGACGATTTCGCGATCACATTCCAGGGAACGGGAGACAGAGGATTTTTCTCCTCTAACCGCCTTGGAGGAAGAGGAAGCGACGATATTTATTCATTCGAACTGCCGCCGCTGTTGTTCGATCTGCAAGGCCATGTGGTGAATGCAGACACAAAAAAGCCTCTCGAAAAAGCAACCATGCATCTTGTGGGCTCCGATGGTTCGGATGTTACACTTACTACCGATACCGGAGGCTTCTATAACTTCGGCGCCAACGGAAACAGCCGCTACATAAAACCAAATACTTCGTACATACTTACTTGCAGTGCCGACAATGTCGTGAAGGCAAAGGACGTATCCTTTATTGCCAGCGGCAGCGAAAGGGCAAATGAAACAACCGTGGCACTCACCGAATCGAAAACATTTGTGCACAATTTCGAATTCCAGCCGGTAACGATGAAAACGGTTCTCCACTTTCCAAAAGTGCTTTACGATTTGGATAAAGCCACCTTGCTGCAGCAATCCAAAGATTCGTTGAACTATTTAGTAAAGCTGCTTAACGATAACCCTACCATTTGTATCATTCTTGACGCCCATACCGATCCTCAAGGCAGCTATAAGCACAATATGGTTCTTTCACAGGCGCGCGCCCAGGCATGTGTTGATTACCTCGAATCGCAAGGTATTGACTCTGCAAGGCTTGAAGCCAAAGGCTGGGGCTTTACCAGAACATTGCCCGGGTTGGATGGAAACAGCATTAAGAAGATGAAAACAAAACAAATGCGCGATTCAGCTTATGCCCTTGACCGCCGAACCGAATTCCGCGTGCATGTTGGTAAGACATTCATACCCAAAAACCGTAAACTGACGGCACAGGATAGCCTGAAGATGATGCACATGGAAATTACCGGACAAAGTCAAGTGGATACCAACGCTGCCGATACGGTTGGGGCAAGCAGCGGGGCAAATCAGCAACAAAGCGGCAATGCTCCTGCACAGCAACCCAAAAAAGACAATATGGGTAACAACAATCCGAAATCGCAACAGGATATTAAAAAGGAAAAGTAACAATGTATCAGAACAGAATCCCGTTTCGCAGTAATTGTGAGACGGGATTTTTTGTTTCTTTATCATAAATAATAACAATAATTCAAGTGGACACATATTCAGGCAGGGGTGTTTCAGCTTCTAAGGAGGATGTGCATAAAGCCATCGAAAAGGTGGACAAAGGCATCTTCCCAAAAGCATTTTGCAAGGTGGTGCCCGATCTCTTGGCAGGAGACCCGAACTATTGCACAATTATGCATGCCGATGGGGCCGGAACAAAATCTTCACTTGCATACCTGTATTGGAAAGAAACCGGCGATATTTCAGTATGGAAGAATATAGCACAGGATGCTATTGTAATGAACACAGACGACCTGCTATGCGCAGGTGTGGCGGACAATATGCTGCTCTCTTCAACCATTGGCAGAAACAAGAACTTAATACCGGGCAATGTAATTGGCGAGATCATAAACGGTACCGAAAGCTTTCTGGAACAGCTTCGCAAACATAATATCAATATATATTCTACCGGGGGCGAAACAGCTGACCTTGGAGACCTTGTAAGGACAATAGTGGTTGACTCCACAATTGTTGCAAGAATGAGGCGTAGTTCAATCATTACCACCGAGCACATCAGGGATGGCGATGTAATAATTGGTTTGGCTTCTTTTGGCCAGGCTGCATACGAGGATACCTATAACAGTGGTATCGGCAGCAACGGACTCACCTCGGCCCGCCACGATACCCTGGAACATGGTTATGCATCCCAATATAAGGAGTCGTACGACCCTGCAATACCTTCCCCGCTTGTATACTCCGGCAAAAGAAAGCTCACCGAAAAAGTATCCGTAAGCTGGGGAGGCAAAACGCATGATACCGACATAGGCAGGCTCCTCCTCTCCCCTACCCGCACTTATTTTCCGGTTATGCAGGAACTGCTCCGCGCCTATCGTCCGCACCTTCATGCCGTAATTCATTGTTCAGGCGGAGGACAGACGAAAGTACTTCACTTTGCTGAAAACCTGCATATAATTAAGGACAATCTTTTTGAAATTCCACCTGTATTCCGTATTATTAAAGAACATTCAAAAGCGGAATGGAAGGAGATGTATCAGGTGTTTAATATGGGGCACCGGCTGGAGGTATATACATCGCACGATGCGGCCAAATATATTATTGAGGTTGCCGGCAAGTACCGCATCGAGGCAAAGATAGTTGGCTATGTGCAAAAACATACTGGCAAAAAGCTTACTATAAAGAGTCTTCATGGAATTTTTGAGTATTGAATTACTACGGCTATTTGCTTTTAATTAATCAGTGTTTTTAAGCGGCGTTACCGGAACCTGCAGGATTATTTTTACCTTCCGGGAGGAGGATCCTACCGAATAATCATAGCAGTCCAGCGTTAGCATGCCTTTGAATGTTGCCCCATTGACAGTTCGCTCAAATGTAAACGGCAGGGTTACCTGATGGGTAGTATTTTTAATGGTCAAATTGCCGGTAATAATAAAACCGCCGGAACCGGCTTTTGTTATTTTACTTGAACGGAAGGTGAATACGGGATATCTGGCAGTATAAAAAAAATCTTCATCGCACAAATGTTCATCGCGCATTCCCAGTCCTGTCTTAACGGAGGATGCCCTGATGGTGGCAGCAAAAAATCCGGAATCCGGAAGTTTTTCGTCAAATCGTATATCGGCCTTCAGGCCGTAAAGGTTGCCGTCCACTTCGCCAAACGGACCGCTTGTAATAAATTGTATGATGCTGTTGCTGCTATCCGCCTTCCAATATGTATTCTGCCCACGGGCCGTATATGTCAGTATCATAATAACGACAGGAAGGAGCTGTTTAAAAAGTAAATCCATAGAAAACAAACTGTAATTCGGAATGATGAAAAAAGTAAAATTAATTGGTTTGTACGGAATGCGTCATGAGAAAAAATATGTTTTTTATAAATGCGTGATTTGTAATGGCTTTAATGGGTCTATTTCCGGCATATACATATAGTTTCAATCCATTTAAAAAAATGTTTTTGCACATAAGAAAGTAAGAGTAAATTTGCGCCCAAATTCATAATTCTTAACACTTAATTTTTTAGATATGAAGGTCGCAATAAATGGTTTCGGAAGAATTGGCAGAGTTACTTTGCGCGCTTTAATGCAACGGAAAGGTATAGAAGTGGTCGCTATAAACGACATTACAGACAGCGCCACTCTTGCACACCTTTTCAAATACGATTCTGTGCACGGCAAATACAAGGGAACGGTAACGGGTGGGGCCGATTTCATTACCATAGACGGGAAAAAGATTCGCATTACCGCGCAGAAAGACCCTGCCGCCCTGCCATGGAAAGAAATAGGCGTGGATGTTGTAATTGAATCTACAGGTTTATTTTTAGACAAAGCCAGTGCTGAAAAGCATCTTTCGGCAGGCGCCAAAAAGGTAGTGCTTTCGGCGCCACCCAAGGGAAACGACATCAAAGCCATTGTTATGGGGATAAACGATTCCACGCTGACTTCAGCTGATACGGTTGTGTCCAATGCCTCCTGCACCACCAACTGCGCTGCACCCATGGTGAAAGTGATACATGAGAATTTTGGCATAGAAGTCGGATTTCTTACGACCATACACGCATATACCAGCGACCAGCGCCTCCACGATGCCCCGCATAAGGACCTTCGCAGGGCGAGGGCGGCAGCGGTTTCCATGGTTCCAACCTCTACAGGGGCGGCAAAAGCCATCACATCCATATTCCCGGAACTAAAAGGAAAGCTTTCGGGCGATTCAATCCGCGTACCGGTTCCCGACGGCTCAATAACTGATATTGCCTGCGTTGTGAAGAAAACCGCCGATGCCGCAGCCATAAATGCGGCATTTAAAAAGGCTGCCGAAGGAGAACTTAAAGGCGTTCTTGAGTTTTCGGATGAACCGCTTGTATCGCAGGATATAGTAGGCAATACGCACTCCTGTATCTTTGATTCCGGGCTAACTGCCGTAATAGGTAACCTGGTGAAGATAAGCGGCTGGTACGACAACGAAACAGGATATTCCAACAGACTTGTTGACCTGATAGAAAAGATTTCAAGGCTCTGATTCATAAAGGGCTGAAACTTTTCAATTCCAGTTTCTTCCCGTCGAATACGGCGTATGTGGAATAATTAACCCATTCGCCGAGGTTGACGTATAATGAGTTGCCAACCTGAATTTGCAAGGGAAGGTGCCGGTGCCCGAAGATGAAGTAGTCGAAATGCTCCTTTTCGAGGGTTTGTTTTATAAATTGTACCAGATATTCGTTTTCTTCCCCCTTAAATGTCTCCTTTTCACCATTTGACATGCGGCTCCGGCGCGACCAGAAGTTGGCCATGCTAATACCGAAATTAGGATGTATGCGTGCAAACAGCCACTGGCTTACAGAGCTTGCAAAAACCTTTTTAATGAATTTATACCCGTGATCGCCCGGGCCAAGCCCGTCGCCGTGAGCAAGAAAGAATTTTTTGCCGCCGAATTCCCTGGTAACGGGTTTTCGGTAGATGGTTACGCCCAGTTCCTCCTGCAGGTAATTAAACATCCACATATCATGGTTGCCCGTAAACAGCGATATGGCTATTCCGCTGTCGCTCAATTCAGAGATCTTGCCAAGTAACCTGGTGAACCCTTTGGGCACAACCTTTTTGTACTCGAACCAAAAATCGAAAATATCGCCCATGATATAAATTTCGGCGGCGTCGTGCTTAATCTCTTCCAGCCATTTTACTATCAGCTTTTCTCTTTTAAGGCTGCTCGCCTTGTCAGGGATACCCAGATGGAAATCGGATGCGAAATATATTTTTTTAGTCATACCTTATTCTTCAGCTTTCGGGTTTCTTGCCGGTAAGCGTTTTTTATATAGCGCCCTTCTTTATTTCGTCAACTACCGACGGGTCGAGTAATGTAGAAGTATCGCCCAGGCTGTCGGTTTCGCCCTCTGCCACTTTACGCAATATTCGGCGCATTATTTTACCCGATCTTGTTTTTGGCAAGCCACCGACAAACTGAATTTTATCGGGTTTAGCTATGGGGCCTACCAGTTTGGTAATAATATCGGTTATCTCGCTCCGAAGTTTGGCCTTGTCGTCCCTGTTATTCCTGCAAACCACATAGGCGTATATGCCCTGCCCTTTGATAGGATGCGGGAAGCCTACCACAGCCGATTCTACCACATCGGGATGTTCATCAATTGCATCTTCGATATCGGCGGTGCCAAGGCGGTGTCCGGAAACCTTCATTACATCGTCCACCCTGCCGGTAATGCGGTAATAGCCGTTTTCGTCTCTTTTGGCGCCGTCGCCGGTCTCGTAAAGGCTTTTAAAGGTATTATAATAGGTTTTACGGCACCGTTCATGATCGCCCCAGGTGGCCGCCATCATACCGGCACAT
>JABEUT010000221.1 GCA_013044305.1 Bacteroidia bacterium | reverse complement strand
CGACGGAGCTACGTTTCAGGTACTTCCACCCACCATTCCCACACAAACCAATGATTCAATTAATAACGGCGGCGGAGCTTGGTCTTACGTGAACCGCATAGCCATACCACCCTGTAACCCCAATATGATTTATGCCGCAACCAATACCGGTCTCTATATTTCCAATGATGCCGGAGCCACCTGGCATAAGGCAAAAAAATCCACCAGTCCTGCCACACCTATCGGCGGGAATGCTTTGGATGTAAAAATTTCAAATGACGGTCAGATAGTAGTTGCAAGTATTAACGGTATCGGATATTATCAGAACCCGGGTTCATGCGGAACTTTTGATACCACCTTCTCGCAAATGCGCGCAACGGGAGCCGATAAAATTGGCAGCGGAGACAGAATAGAATTTGCCATTTCGCCTACCAACAGCCAGTACATATATGCCTCGGTGGCATATACCCCGAACCCATCTAATAGTGGAGCCTTGCAAGGAGTATATATGTCCATGGATATGGGCAACCACTGGCACCTGATAGGTCCCGGCGGAAGCCCTTCGTTCGACCCCTTTACCGTTGGAGCGGGCGATCAGGGTGATTATGATAATACAGTTGCCGTATTCCCAACCAACCCTGGTGAAATTCTGTTAGGTGGTACCACCTTCTGGTTCTGGAAACAGAATTCGCCAAATGACACTGTAGGTTCCTGGCAGAATATTACAGCCTACGGCCAAATTATAGGCGGGGCAGGCGTGCACCCCGACGAACATGCCATAGCATTTGACCCTGCGAATCCAAACATCGTATATATCGGCTGCGACGGTGGCATATTCCAAACTCTGAACATCAACACTCTGAATACCGAGCCGCAACCTAACAACCTGCCGAACTGGAACCCGATGAACCGCAACTATGTTACTACGCAGTTTTTTAACATAGCCTTCGGCCCCTGGGATCAGCAGGGAAGCCAGAATGGAGTTCCATTACTGGGCGGCACACAGGATAACGGCTCCCCGTTTATATCGGGTACGGTTACAAATTACCCGCAGGACCAACTTGTGGATGCCAGTGGCGGCGACGGAGGCGGATGCGCTTTATCGTACATTGACCCTCATGTGGGATTTACATCTCTTGATAATGAAAAAGCCCTGTTGCGAATAACAGACGCGCCTTCATTTTCAAGTTTTCTTACCACAACCGGTGGAATCGGCAAAGGAGCAAATATTGACAGTATGGCTGCAGTTGCAGCGGCAGTGAACGCCGTCACACATGAGCCTTCAACCTGTTTTGTACCTCCTATTGCCCTTTATGAGAATATGTACGATAAAAACACCATAGACACCATTCAGTGGATAGCCGACAGCAATTACCAGGCCGGTCATGTTGTTTATCCCATCAGCCCGAACGGATTGGTGCCTATTACCTATACCCTGCCAAAATCAATGTCGAAAGGAGACACCATCAGGATACAGAATATAGTTGTGTCAAAATGCGCCACCGCATTTAACGGAACCTACGGAGTTTGGATGAACATGCAGGCCGTTGATTTGAGTGATCCCGTAGTTTGGATGCCCATAGGCGGTCCCTTATCAAAACCCGTGCCCGATAACGATCAATACCCCGTACACAGCTTAGCCTGGTCGCCCGACGGCGATGCTCTTTTGGCAGGTAGCGAAGTCGGTACGCTGTTCCGCTTCTCAAACCTGAACCAGATCAGGGACAGCTCCTATCTGAACGGCGCCCTTTGGTCGGAAGGCGGAAGCGGCAATTCGGTTACCAACCCGCTCTGCAGGGTGATATCCTATAATGTTGATACGGCCAATTCATTCAACGGCAGGGATATTTTGTCCATCACCTTCAATCCGCGCGATAAAAACGATGCGATAGTAACCCTTGGCAACTACAGCAATACAAAGTATATATTTTACAGTAACAATGTATTGTCTGTACACCACTTGCCTACCTGGACATCGAAACAGGGTATCAGTTCTACCGCCCTGCCTCAAATGCCGGTGTATACGGCCTCTTATGCCTTTGAAGACGGCAACCCAGACAGTGCATCGGTAGTTGTGGGAACAGAACACGGAGTATGGTCGACTCCTAACATTACCGCTGCGAACCCCGTATGGTCGCGCGATTATAAGGGAGCCCCGAATACCCTTGTGCTCGGCATCAAACAGCAAAACACACCTACATGGCTTTGCAGCAATTCAGGAAACATATACATGGGAACACATGGCAGGGGAATCTGGTCGTCGAATACCCTCGGCCCTTTGAGCGTTCCGCAGGTTAACGCTCCCGCAGGCAGCGATCTGAAAGTATATCCCAACCCGATGAACACAAACGGTACCGTTGATTTCGCCCTTGCAAAGGCAGACAACCTCACCCTTACTGTTTACGACATCATGGGCAGGGAAGTTGAAAACATGCACCTTGGAACACAGGCGACAGGCGAGCACCTGATACCGCTTAACACATCGGCTTACAGCGCCGGAACTTATATAGTGAGCGTTACAGGTAACACCTACCATAAGACAGGACGCTTTGTAGTTGTTAAATAATAAGACTCTATCAAAAAAAATACCCCTGCCGGAAAGCGGGGGTATTTTTTTTGCCAAATTCAAATCACCGGAATACGTTATGGTAACGCAGCGTCTTTTATAAAAACAGTGTTATCTTTGTCAAGAGAATAAGCCAATTGAATTCCAGTATCAGCATTAATAAATGAGTAAGACAAGGCCGGGCAATCAAAAGGGGAAAAATCAACCGAAACCGGGTACAGTTTCCCGCGGTAAGCCTTCATCTAAACCCACAAGCCGTAATCAGCCGGCTGCGGCGCCCCTGCCTGAACTTGCAAAACCCCTGTTCAACCTTTCTTTCCATGTGAAGGCATGGATACTGATGGCTGTAGGCGGGCTGCTCTATCTTAATTCCCTCGGCAACCAGTTTGCGCTGGACGACGGTATTGTTATCATTCATAACCAATACGTGCAGGACGGCTTTAAAGGAATATGGAAGATACTTACGCGCGACGCCTACGACAGCTGGTACCAGTATATGCATGCCGGGCAAATGCTAGCCGGAGGCAGATACCGCCCCTTGTCCATAGTAGTTTTTGCCATAGAAAACCAGCTCTTCGGACAGTCGTGGTTCATCAAGCACCTCGGCAACGTATTGTTCTATATGCTCTGTATCTATTCCGTTTTTTATTTTCTGCGCAACCACCTGCTTAAGCGCGTATCTTTTGGCGAGGACTGCGCTTTTATCGCCACCCTGATCTTTGCCATCCACCCTATCCACACCGAAGTGATTGACAATGTTAAAAGTCTTGACGAAATACTGTCGCTCACCCTTATCATGTCCACTTTCATCTTCTCTCTGAAATACTTTGAAACAGACAATAAAAAACACCTTGCCGCAGGCCTTATCTCCTTTTTCCTTGCCCTGCTTGCAAAAGAATACGCGGTTACGCTTGCCGTGCTGCTGCCTGTGTTGTTCTATGTTGCAGGAAACAAGAAGGCTTCCGGCGCGTTTTACGCTTCAATCCCCTATTTCGGCGTGCTGTTCATTTACCTGCTTGTAAGGAAAGCCGCAGTAGGGTTATCGGCAAGCGCACCAGGGGGCGAAATACTGAACAATCCGTATCTGGTAGCCACCCACTCCCAGCAGCTTGCCACCGAATGGTACGTACTGGGCAAGTATGCCTTTATGCTGTTCTTCCCTTACCCCCTGTCATCCGACTATTCGTATAATGTAATTCCGTACCACAGCTTTTCCGACCTGTCAGTCATCCTCTCTATCCTGCTTTACATAGCGTTAAGCGTTTGGGGAGTACGGCTTGTCATAAGAAGAAATGTACTTGCGCTGCCGGTTTTATTTTACCTTGGCAATATCGCCATGGTTTCCAACTTTGTACTGTTTATAGGGGCATCTATGGGCGAACGGCTTATTTTTCACTCTTCGCTTGGCTTTGCCGTTATCGTCGCATATTATTTGCTTTACTTTACTTCCAAAATAAGCCTGGAGACGAAAAGAGTGGTTTTTGCCATACTGTTCGTTCCCATAATCGGGTTGAGCGCTGCCGAGGTTATTACGCGTAACCCCCAATGGAAAAGCGACCAAACCCTGTTCCTTACCGATTTACATACAGTGCCCAACAGCATTATGGTAAATGGCAATGCAGGAGCCCGTTATGTGGACATGGCTGACCGTTCAAGAGATTCGGTGCAGCGCATAAAATACCTCGACAGCGCAAGATATTGCCTGATAAAGTCCATCATCCTTCATAAAAAGTCGGCTTACGTAACAAGCTACCTGAATCTTGGCATTTGTTATACACGGTTGCTTATGCCCGATTCGGCGGCCTACTGCTTTCAGACCGTATTGGACAACTTCCCCCATTATCCGGGTGTGGACGCCTGCTATGCCAACCTGGTAGGGGCTTATTCGGCCATTGCCCACAGGTATGCTGCAAAACAGGATTTCAGGAGTGCAATAAGTACATTAATCAGAGGCACCCGCTTAATACCCAATAACGCCGATATATGGGACAACCTGGGCGGAGCCTACTTTACCGCCCGTATGTACGACTCGGCAAGGTATGCATGGGGTGTAACCCTTAAACTGAACCCGCGACATCCCGATGCACTGAAAGGAATGAACGCTTTGGAGCAATTGTCGAAAACACCACATTAAGGATTAACAAACATGCCTAAAAAAAGGAAGAAACCTGCGCCATTCCGGTCGTCCGGTTCGCACTTTACTGCAACAGGCATTGCTCCGGCTCCCGTTCCTGTACTATCTATTTTTCCATGGACGTTCCGCACCAAGTGCCTTATTTTGCTCCTTGCCGGCTTTCTGCTCTACGGCAATTCATTGTTCAACAAATATGTGGATGACGACAGCATAGCCATTGAAAGAAATGATTTTGTAAAACAAGGTTTTTCCGGAATCGGCAAAATACTCACCAGCGATGCCTATACCAGCTTTTACAATCAGATGCACGCCAACTCACGGGCGCAGTACTCGGGCGGGCGCTACCGCCCGCTTAGCTACATCTGCTTTGCAATAACTGAACAGCTTTTCGGCGATTCGCCATTCATCCTGCATTTGATTAACGTGCTGGCATTCATACTATGCCTCATCATAATACTTTATTTTCTTACCTTTTACCTGCTGCGGCAGGTGCAGGGCGGAGCCGATATGGCTTTTATGGCCGCCTTTTTGTTCGCCATCCACCCCATACATACCGAGGTAGTAGCAAACATCAAAAGCCTAGATGAAATACTTTCGCTCATACTGATACTGTCCACCTTCATTTTCGGCTTATCGTACCTCGAAAAAAAGAAAATAAAATTTTTGTTTCTGGGGCTTGCCAGCCTATTGCTCGCGCTGCTTGCCAAGGAATATGCCATTACATTGATAGTATTGCTGCCCCTGCTTTTCTATTTGCATGGCGGAAAAAAGCCCTTTGAAGCCCTTTCTTCAAGCCTGCCCTATTACGGCGTATTTGCGGTTTACCTTGCCATGCGCATTCACGCCGTAGGCATACCCCACTCCATGCCCGCCACCGACGCCCTGATAGATCCGTTTTTGTACGCCAGCAAGGCCCAGAAACTAGCCACCGAATGCTGGGCATTGGGCAGGTATATGGTTTTTCTTTTCTTTCCTTACCCGCTGTCCTGCGATTATTCCTATTCCCAGATAACCTACCGTTCCTTCGGCGATCTAAGCGTGCTGCTTTCTATAGCGCTTTATGGCGGCATTATATTCTGGTCGTTCAGGCTGTTTATCAAAAAGAGTGTGCTTGCTTTTCCCGTGCTCTTCTTCCTTGCCTGCATTGCCCTTGTATCCAATTTTGTTATCGAGCTGGGGGCGGTGCTGGGCGAGCGGCTCCTGTTTCATGCCTCACTCGGGTTTGTGGTAATCCTGTCCTATTATGTCATAGGGCTTTTAAAAAACATACCCCTGCAAAAAAAGAGTACCGCCCTCAAGGCCTGCCTCTCTCTGCTTTTGCTACTGTGTGCCTCCGAGGTTATTCCGCGCAACGCCCAATGGAAAGATGACGACACACTTTTTTTGCATGATGTGTATGTGTGCCCGAACAGTTCCCTGCTGAATAACAACGTGGGCTGGATATACCTGATGAAATATGAGTCGCATGTGGCAAAGCCCGCCGAGGCTATGCCATATATCGATTCGGCCAGGAAATATCTTTTCAGAGCTATACGGCTGAAAGAAAATTATGTGGCCGCATATCTCAATCTGACATGTGTATATTACCACCTCGGCAACCCCGACAGCGCTGCCTTTTGTCTAGACTCGGTAAGGGTGATGTATCCCATGCACCCATCCATAAAAAACATTTCAAGGCTTATTGCCATGCAATACCTCGACAAGTTCAACTAATTGGGTGCAGAGCACAAGTCAAATCAGGCCATCATGGAATTGCGGAAGGGTTTAACCCTGCCCCTACCCGACTCACTAAGAGCCATTTTGTGGTACAATATCGGGGGGGCAAGCTACACCCTGCATGACTGGAATAACGCACGAATTGCATGGGACAGCGCCTTGAGGTTCAACCCGCGTTATACCGATGCGCAGCGGGGAATTGAGGCGCTGAATGATGCCCGTCTTTAATCATCTTGCTGCTGATAAGAATTCAGCGGCGGAGACTGCTTTTTTATCTTTTTCAGAGCCTGCCAGGCTATTTCGGCCGACAACAGCGCTGCGGGTGCAACCCAGATTATGCCATGCCTGCTTTCCGGCTTGGAAAGGATGCCGTACAGGGCTATCCCGAAAACCAGAACAGGAATAAAAAGCATTGCCGACAGCAGGAAGCTGTTCAGAGGTATCCTGAATGGGCGTTCTGCCTCCGGCTCCTTTATCCTAAGCACCACAAGTGATATGAACTCAAGCAGCAGCCCTGCCCCATAGAGCAATACGTCCATTACAATAAGTTCTGGCAGGGTAAATACGCTAAGACAGCTAACCACGGCGGCGCAAATAATTATGGTAAGGTACGGGGTTTTGAACACCGGATGCAGTTTGGAGAGAAAGGCAGGCATAAGCCTGTCGGCAGCCATAGCTGCCGGTACCCGTGATATGGAAAGCATAACGGCCGAAAAAACACCTATCGCCATAGCTATTCCACCGGCGGCAATGAGTTTTCCAAGATATGGTCCGCCAAGCTTTTCGCCAAGCAGGGGGAATCCGGAATCGTTCAGCCGCCCGAAATCTATGCTTGAATTTAAGGTAATAAGCAAAGTAAAAAAATAGACGAGCAGAATGAGAACAAAAGAAACAGCAATTGAAACCAGATAGGTGCGCACAGGCCTCTTTACCTCTCCCGCATAAGTAGTTACATTGTCCCAGCCCAAAAAATTCCACATAACAGTATATATGCCCAATCCCAGTGAGGATATTCCGATGCCGTTCAAATTTTGCGGGGGCAATGAAAGCGGAATGGCTCCCGACATGAAAGCTTTGAAGAACATGACAAGAAAGGGAAGAATTATAATAGCTCCAAGCGCCACAGAGGTTTTGCCCACATTCACGATACCTGTTATGTTCAGCAAGGCGCAGCCCCAGACTATGGCCAGGCAGACGGCAATTTTATGATCGTGTAAGTGAGGGAAAAAATAGGAGAGATAGGTAACTGCAAGCACCGGGTAGATAGCAAGGTCGGCAAAAGAATATAACCACGACCACCATCCTTCATAAAAGGCACAACGCCTGCCCAAGGCCCTGCGTACCCACAGGTAATAGCCTCCCTCCTCCGGCATCATACTGTTCAGTTCGAGCACTGCAAGGATGGTAGGCACATCCCAGAGCAATGGTACAATAAGCAGCAGCAGCATGGCTCCGTTTCTTCCGGCGTATTGCATTAAAGGCTCCAGCCCGTAAGGCCCGCCCGAAACGGTAAGAAAAATAACGGAGCCGAGCGCGAAGGTGCGTAGCAGGAGTGATGAGGGCGGCTTTAGTTTCCGGCTGACCGGGAGCTTACTCTTTTCAGTTGTTTTCATTCCTTTTGGTGATTCATGATACAGAAGTAAGCCGGCCGGTGTGGATTTTAAGCCGTTACTAAAACAAAGATATTGGTTTTTGCAAGGATGTTTATTGGCTTGTGTGTGAAATTTTCCCTTACTTTAGGGTTTTATTTACACCATTGAAATTTTCAGACTTTAATCTTCATCCCAGTTTGCTCGAAGGGCTTTCGTCCATGGGATTTGATAATCCGACACCGATACAGGAACAAGCCATACCGCTGATCATGTCCGGCAGCGACCTGATAGCCTGCGCACAAACCGGAACAGGGAAAACAGCGGCATACCTGTTGCCTATTTTAAGCGCCCTCTCCACCGCTTCGCCCAACCATGCCGATACGCTTATCGTAGCGCCTACCCGCGAGCTTGCCCTGCAGATAGAAAGGGCTGTTGAAGGCTTTGCCTACTTTACTCCGGTAAGCTCCATCGCCATATTCGGCGGCAATGACGGAAGCTCATTTGAACGTGAAAAGAAGGCGCTGACACAGGGCGCCAACATAATAATTGCAACACCCGGCAGACTGCTCGCTCATCTGAATATGGGTTACGTGAAATTCGACAAGCTCAAACACTTTGTGCTCGATGAGGCTGACCGTATGCTGGATATGGGTTTCAGCGAAGACATTGCAAAAATCATAAGGTTTCTGCCCAAGAACCGGCAAACGCTTATGTTTTCAGCTACCATGCCCCCGAAAATACGTCAGCTTGCCAACAGAAACCTTGTTAACCCTGCGCATATCAACATTGCCGTATCAAAGCCGGCGGAAGGAATAAGGCAGGAAGCCTACTTTGTGAACGACCATGCCAAAAACCGCCTTATTGTTCAACTGCTGAAACAACAAAACTTTCAGAGCGTACTGATCTTTGCTTCAACCAAGGAGAATGTTAAAACTCTGGAACGGGAGCTCCATAAGCTGCGCATATCCGTTCAGGCAATACACTCCGATCTGCAGCAGGACATCCGCAGGCAGGTTCTGCTCGACTTCACAAACCGTAAAACGCAGGTGCTTGTAGCCACCGATATACTTTCGCGCGGCATAGACATCGACGGCATAGATATGGTGATTAATTACAATGTACCGCGCAATGCCGAGGACTACATTCACCGCATCGGCAGAACGGCAAGGGCCAAAAGCGAGGGTATAGCCATTACCTTCGTGAACGAAAGAGACCGGCAGTCATTCTCTAAAATTGAGGAATTTCTGGGTAAAGAGATCACAAGACGGCAAGCCACAACACAACAAAGCCTGCAATAAGCTTCCGGCGCCTTACGCAAATCTGAAGACTTATTTATATCTTTGTTAGCTAAGGTATCTGTATCTGGATTCAGGTAGACCTCCCGACGGCAATCAATTAAATACAAAGTAGATCATGACGCCAAATAAGGCTATAGAAAGCCTCCACCAGCTTGGGGAAGAAATGCGTTCCTATCTCGCCCAAACAACATCTGTTGCCGGGATAGATAAAACTACCGCCTCCGGAATAAAAGAACAATGGGAGTATGCCCTGCGGCATGCCGAACAGGAAAACGGCTGGTTTACCCGCGAGAACATACTTAATGCCCTTACCAACATATCAGGCTGGTTGAATCGCGACGCACTATCGCAGTGGATTGAACCGTACAGGATACCCCGGCATAACCCGAACCCGTTGAGTGTAGGCATCATCATGGCAGGCAATATACCTTTGGTGGGGTTTCACGACCTTATAAGTATACTGGCAACCGGCAATAAAGCAATTGTTAAGTTTTCGCATTCCGACAGGGTGCTTATGGAATTTTTGCTGAACAAGCTGAAAGCGATGGGACTGGCCTGGAGCGAATGGGCAACAAACGACGGCAACGGCGAAGCCTCTTTTGACAGGATGGCTTTCCCCGGCATGGATGCCGTCATTGCCACAGGAAGCGATAATTCGGCGAAACATTTTGAATATTACTTCAGGAACAAACCGCATATCATCCGCAGAAGCAGAAATTCGGCTGCGGTTCTCGATGGTACCGAAAAAGACGAAGAATTGCAAAAGCTGGGCACCGATATTTTCTCCTACTTCGGGCTCGGATGCCGGAATGTATCAAAACTGTATGTGCCGGAAGGATACGATTTTAAAGCATTTTTCCGCAACATGGAAAGGTTTGGCTCTGTTATCAACAACCATAAGTATGCCAATAATTATCTGTATAACCGCACTATTTACCTGATGAACGGAAGCAGGTTCACCGACAATAATTTTCTTCTCGTAATAGAGGACTCTTCTCTGGCCTCTCCCTGTGCAACCCTGCATTTTGAATATTATAAAAATGAGGATGCCCTTGCCGGACTCCTTTTAGCGGAAAAGGACAAGTTACAGTGCATTGCCTGCGGCAACAGAATAAAGGACAACCTGATGAAACTTAATACGGGATTTTCCGGCGGAATTTTTGCGGGCTTCGGGAAAACGCAATCACCAGCCTTAAACGATTATGCCGACGGGGTAGATGTGATAGCCTTTCTGAACCAGATACAGGCCCATAGCCTGATAAAAACCATATCAGGCAACCTTTAACTTTGCACAACAGCTAACAGCCGCATGAATATTCAGCCTGAAAGAAATACGGTACCAGCAAGCTTCCTGCTCCCGAATAGCAGCACCTTGTCATTCCATGCACCACTGGTTATGGGCATAGTGAATATTACTCCAGACTCTTTTTATGACGGCGGAAAACATTACGGAACAGAAGCAGCAGTTGCCCATGCCGAAAAACTGCTGGAGGAAGGGGCGGATATTATCGACCTCGGAGCATACTCCACCCGCCCCAATGCGGCAGATGTGGGGGAAGAGGAAGAACGGAGAAGGCTGCTCCCGGTTCTTGAAAAACTTTTAAAGCATCATCCGAAAACGGTTATATCAGTGGACACCTGGCGTTCGGGAGTGGCTCTTGAAGCCGGAACCACGGGTGCATCCATCATTAATGACATTTCGGGGGGAACCATGGACGATGCCATGATAGAAACAACAGCCCGGTTGAACATACCTTACGTACTGATGCATATAAAGGGAACCCCTCAAACTATGCAGATTGCGCCGGAATATTCCGATATTGCGGATGAGGTTGAATACTATTTTACTGAAAAAATGAATGCGCTGTGCAAGGCAGGGGCCAAACAGATTATCATAGACCCGGGATTTGGCTTTGGCAAAACTACAGGACATAATTACACGCTGCTACACAACCTGAACAGGTTTGCAAAATTCGGCAAACCGCTGCTGGCCGGGTTATCGAGGAAGAGCATGGTTTACAAACCGCTGGGAATACAGCCGGACAAGGCTCTTGCGGGGACCATTGCCCTGAACACCATCGCCCTGCTTCAGGGTGCCCATCTGCTAAGGGTTCACGACGTGGCAGAGGCAAGGCAGACCATTGAACTGGTGCGGCGTTATAAGAACGCTGAAATCAATACTGAAACAAGGGTATGATAAACCTCTTTATAACATTCGGCTGGCTCGACGCCATAGACATAGTGCTGGTGGCCTTGCTGCTGTATGAAATTTATAACCTTGTAAAAGGAACCCCGGCCATAAACATACTTATAGGCATGGCTGTGCTTTACATAGCCTGGCTTGTGGTAAAGGCGCTGAACATGGAGCTGCTCGGCACCATCCTTAGCCGGTTTATAGATGTGGGAGTAATAGCCATTATCATAGTATTCCAGCAAGAGCTGCGCAGGTTCCTGCTGCTCATCGGGAAATCTGAATTCTTTAACCGGAGGAATTTTACCAAGAACCTGCTTATGCTTAAACTTGGCGAAAACAAAACAATAAACATGCAGCCCATTCTGAAAGCCTGCCGCAACATGGCCGAAAGCAAAACGGGAGCGCTGATTGTTATAGAACAGGATACTGACCTTGGTTTTTATGTGCAAACAGGTGAAGTGATACAAAGCAACCTGTCGGAATCGCTCATTGAAAGCATATTTTTTAAAAATAACCCGCTGCACGACGGAGCAATCATAATAAAGGACAACCACATTCTGGCGGCGCGCTGCGTGCTGCCTTCAACCGACAAATCAGAATTTCCGGCTAACCTCGGAATGAGGCACAGGGCGGCTGCCGGTATTACCGAAAAGTCGGATGCGGTGGCGCTGGTGGTGTCGGAACAGACAGGCTCGGTGTCGCTTGCACATAACGGCGCCATACATTATAATCTTACTTACGACAAACTGAATACCCTGTTAAGGGACAAACTGCACCTGCACTGATCAAGGGCAGTCAGTTTTTTCTTGCCACTATGGTTAAGATGGTAGCCAGGGCTACGCTTTCTCCCGTTTCGTCATAAACGTCAACTACCCATTTTACAATACCCTGTGGTATTTCGCCTTCGCGCTTTTCTTTTGCCGTTTTTTCCTTCACTGTAAGCCGCACGCCTATGGTGGCGCCTACATATACAGGTTTTACAAACCGGCATTCATCCAGACCGTAGTTGGCCAGCACGGGGCCCTTTTTTGCATCTACAAAAAGCCCGGCGGCGGCGGAGAGAATAAAATAGCCATGTGCTACCCTGCTTTTAAACAATGAACCTTCGAGTGAGGTTACGTCCATGTGGGCGTAAAAATTATCGCCGCTGATGTTGGCAAAGTTCACAATATCGGTTTCGGTTACGGTACGCTTGGCTGTTACAAGGGTATCGCCAATCTGCAGTTCATCAAAGTATTTTCTGAACGGGTGCTTTTCATCTTCTCTTTGTTCGGATCCGGGTTGATATACATCTGTAATCCTTGTAAGCGTGGTAGGGTGGCTTTGTATGGCGGTACGCTGCATGTAATGGAATACGCCGCGTATGCCACCCATTTCTTCGCCTCCTCCTGCCCTGCCCGGACCGCCATGCACAAGGTGGGGCAGCGGTGAGCCATGGCCGGTGCTTTCGGCTGCACAGCGCGAATTAATGACCATCAGCCGTCCGTGATAGGCGGCAAGCCCCATCACAAGTTCTGCGGCCAGGTCGTCGTTTTCTGTAAAAACAGAACCAATAAGGCTTCCCTTGCCCATTTTGGCAAGTGTTACGGCCTCGGCAACATCTTTATATCCCATTACGGTGCTCACCGGGCCGAAGGCTTCTATTTCGTGCGGGGCGGTATTTTTAATGGCATTGCCGCAATAGAGCAGCATGGGTTGAAAAAATGCACCTTTGCTTTTATCGGCACCGGTTACCGTATATCCGTCGAAACTGCCATATACGGGCTCGCACACTTTCTCCAGAAGCTTTACCTTATCCTGCACTTCCTTAACCTGCTCCTTTCCAACCAGCGGACCCATTCTAACGCCTTCCACCGAAGGATCGCCCAGCAGCACACCTGCGAGCCTTTTCTTAAGGGCATCAACTACTTCTTCGGTAAGTCTTTCGGGTACAATGGTGCGGCGTATGGCGGTGCATTTCTGTCCGGCCTTTACGGTCATTTCTTTAACCACCTCCTTTATGAAAAGGTTGAATATCTCGGAACCGGGTTCGGCATCTGTTCCGAGAATGGAGCAATTGAGCGAATCGGCTTCCATATTGAAGCGCACGGAGTTTTCCAGTATCGCAGGCATTGATTTCAGTTTTTTGCCCGTGGAGGCACTGCCTGTAAAGGTTACCACATCCTGACAGGTTACGTGTTCGAGCATATCTCCCGTTCCGCCGCATAACAACTGAAGCGCACCGGGGGGCAGAATGGCAGAGGCAATTATTTCCTTTACCATAAGCTGGGTGAGGTATGAGGTAACGGTTGCCGGTTTCACCACGGCAGGCACTCCGGCAAGAAAGTTCACGGCAATCTTCTCCAGCATGCCCCAGCAGGGGAAGTTAAAGGCGTTGATGTGAATGGCTACCCCTTCGAGCGGCACGCATATATGGTGTCCGAGGAAAGTGCCTTTTTTGGAGATATTTTCCGGTTTCCCGTCTGTATAGAACCTTTCATTGGGTAGCTCTCTCCTGCCTTTACTTGCATATACAAACAGGTTGCCTATTCCGCCGTCAATATCAATCCACGAGTCGCCTTTGGTAGCTCCGGTGGCGGCGGAAAGTTTGTAAAACATATCCTTTTTTGCGTTCAGGTGCAGCGCCAGCGCTTTAAGCATAAGCGCGCGCTCATGGAAAGTCATATTCCGGAGGGCGGGTCCGCCTGTATTGCGTGCATATTCCAGAACGGCTTTAAAGTCGATGCCGGCGGTGGTGGCTTCGGCAATCTGCTCGCCTGTAACAGCGTTGAAGAGCGGGGTTCCGTCTCCGCTGCCTTCGGTCCATTTACCCAGTATGTAATTGGCTAATTTCATAATTGTTTTGTTCCTTTTAATTCCTTTCCCTGATAAAAATACTTTCCTAAGGAGTGGCAGTTGAATTCTCCGAATAAATTGTTTTTACAAGCACCCTTCCGACCATTTTCAGTGTATTGGAATCGATGATGCTCATATTGTCGCTGTGCTTGTGATGCCAGTAGGGGTAATCTCCGGATTCCACATGATAATCCACAATATCAATAGTCGGTATGTTGGCAATTTTATTCACGTAAAGGTGATCGTCGGTGGTTTGTCCTGTTTTATCGTGAGTAAAAAATGCGCCGTAGCCAATGTCAGATGCTATATTCCATATTTTATGAACCACATCCGGTGCGTAATAGAGTGAGGTGCCTTCCATGGGGAACGCCGCATTTTTTCCGCCCACCATATCGAGCAGTATTCCGTATCGGGGGTTATAACCCTGGGGTAAATTTTTTGCCCAGTACTGCGAGCCGAGGCACCAGCTGTCTTCCATGTGCGGGTAATTGTCGTCGGTTTGCTGTCCGTAATCTTCCAGATCGAAGAATACCAGGTCTACGCCTATATGAGCGGGATACTTTTTGAGCACCCTGCCCAGTTCAAGCATTACGGCTGCGCTGCTTCCTCCGTCGTCGGCGGCATCAAATGGCTTTTCCGGGTCCACCGAATCCTGATCGGCAAAGGGCCTTGAATCCCAATGGCCGCATATAAGGACACGGGAAGGGTTGCCCGGATCGGAGGAGGCGATGATGTTCTCAAAGTCATATTTTTTGCCGTCGTAAGTCTTTGCAGAGGAGCGCTGCACCACAACCTTCAGGCTGTCGCTTTTCAGTCTGTCCACTAAAAATTGCAGGCACTTGTCGTGTGCTTCAGTACCCGGCACACGCGGACCAAAATCTACCTGATCCTTGATAAAGGTATATGCCTGTGTGGCGCTAAAAGCGTCCATGGCGGAAGCGGCTGCCGCTGTATTCGGCGCTGTGGCGCCCTGTTGCTCCGGCTTTTGCGGGCTTTTACAACCGATGCCTGCAGTAATTGTAATTACCGCAACCATTACCGAAGCCTTGCAAATTAAATAGTGTGAGTGTTGTAAGTAAGAAACTTTCCTATTCATCTCGTTCATTTATTTCTGTTTAAAAACCGGTCCTTGTGGCGTGTCTTTCAGTTCGCCGAATTGGAGCAAAACATTCCTTACGGCATCAGCTAATTTAAAATCCTTTTCGAGTTTGGCTTTTTCGCGGGCTTGAACAATGGCAGTAATAAGTTCATTGAATTGTCCGCCTGCGCCTGCGCTTATTTCCGTTTTCAGGCCAAGTACTTCCGAATAATATCCGGTGAAGGTTTTCCTGAAATTCTCGAAGGCCTCCTGCCCTACTCCTTGCTTAAACCCTTTGTTTTTGAAATCATTCACAACTCCGATAACGTTGAACATGGCTGCAATTACCCGCGGGGTGTTAAAATCGTCGTCCATGGCAGCCTGGCACTCCTTGCCGAAATTTTCCAGCTTCATTTCTATTTCATTTACTATACCATCGGGCTTTTCCCATTTCAGTTCCTGCAGCAGTAAAAAGGCGCTGCTCAATTTTGCCAATGCTTTTTCAGCATCCTGCAAGGCGCTGTTCGAAAAATCTATCGGGTTGCGGTAATGCCCCTGCAGCATGTAGAAACGAATCGTCATCGGGCTGTATGCTTTTTCCAGCAAGGGATGCGCGCCCGTAAAAAGTGCATCGAGCGTAATGAAGTTATTCAGACTCTTGCCCATCTTCTGCCCGTTAATGGTAAGCATATTGTTGTGCATCCAATACCGCACCGGCTCTTTGCCGCCGCTGCCCACCGACTGGGCTATTTCGCACTCGTGATGCGGAAAGAGCAGATCCATGCCGCCGCCGTGAATATCGAATACTTCCCCCAGATACCTCCTGCTCATGGCCGAACATTCTATGTGCCAGCCGGGAAACCCGTCGCTCCATGGCGAAGGCCACCTCATTATATGTTCGGGCGAGGCTTTTTTCCACAATGCAAAATCGTTGGGCGATTTTTTTTCGCTCTGTCCTTCCAGTTCACGGGTTTGGGTAAGTACATCTTCTGTATTTCTGCCAGACAGCTGCCCGTAAGTATGACTTTTTTTGTATTTGTCAATATCAAAATAGACCGAACCGTTTGAAAGATACGCATACCCATGTTCCAGTATCTTCTTTATCATTTCTATCTGCTCGATGATATGCCCTGAAGCAAATGGCTCGATGGACGGAGATTTTACGTTGAGCATTGCCATATTTCTGTGGTAGCTCTCCGCGTATTTATGCACAAGTTCCATGGGTTCCAGTTTTTCCAGCCTTGCCTTCTTTTCCACTTTGTCCTCGCCTTCATCGGCGTCGTTTTCAAGGTGTCCGACATCGGTAATGTTCCTTACATAACGCACTTTGTATCCCAGATAAAGGAGATAGCGGTACACAATATCGAATGTGATAGCCGGGCGGGCATGACCGAGGTGAGCGTCGCCATATACGGTAGGGCCGCATACATACATACCGACAAAAGGCGGGTGCAGGGGTGCGAAATTTTCCTTTTTGCGGGTAAGCGTATTGTATATGTTCAGTTTATTTCCGGGCATGAATTCAATATTTTATCATAGGTAAAAGATTTAATAAGGAAGAGAAAAAAGATTGTAATTTAAAGACGAAGATACGGATATTGCACAAAAGGGAAATGATTACGTTGCGAATAAATAAGCCATGCAGAGTTACAAGTTTTTGATTTTCTAAGGTTTATTTGCTAGAGAGCGCATAAAAATGTATTAACCTTCAAATTATCCGTTACCTTTGCACCATTAACTAACAAAACAAAAAAACATGAAAAAGCTCATCATCATTTGCAGTATGGCATTTTTTGCCTTCCATTATTCGCCGACTAAGGCACAAGGGCTTTATTTTGGCATTGAAGGCGGCTACGGTCTTCCTTCG
>JABEUT010000220.1 GCA_013044305.1 Bacteroidia bacterium | reverse complement strand
GGCTTTCCTTATGGGGCTGGCCGATGACGCCTATGATACCAATCCGATGCTGAAATTTTCGTCGCAGGCGTTTTGCGGAATCATATTCATTTTTTGCGGCATATCCATAAATATATTTTCCAATATGTATCTGAATTACTGCATTACAATGGTATGGGTGGTGGGGCTTATGAATTCCATCAACTTGCTCGACAATATGGATGCCGTTTCTTCGGTAGCCATAATAGGTGCACTTTTATCGCTTATTTCTGTTTTGCTCATAAACCATTACACAACATCGGTATTCGTTACCCTCGAGGTAGGTATGTTGTCTGCTGTCTGCGCTTTCCTGCTGTTCAACTGGCATCCTTCCAAAATGTTCATGGGCGACACCGGCACGCAGTTCCTCGGGGCTTTTCTTGCCTCCGCAAGCATTTTGTTTTTATGGAACAACCTATCCCTTAAAGGCGGCCCTGTACAAGCTGTTCCCGCCATACAACCGGGTAAAAACATTTTAAGCGTGTTGCTCACCTTTGCACTGCCTATAATGGATACCACCGTGGTGTTCATTAACCGCCTGCTGAAAGGCACATCACCCTTTGTGGGAGGCAAAGACCACACCACCCACCACCTTTACTACCTTGGAATGAAGGAACGGCAGATAGCGTTGCTTTACGGATCGTACTCGGCACTCTGTTTTCTCGGCGTGGTTGCCATCAACAAATATTTAACCGAATGGCCTGCAGCGTATGAATATGTTACAGCCGGTTTCCTTATTGCATCCTTTGTTATGTTATTTGTAATTACACGGGTAAAAAAACAAGCTATATGAAGCGGTATAAGCGGGAAAATGCCAATGCGGAGGGCTCCCGGAACAGGATGAATAACCTGAAAAACACACTCTATTTTGCAGCCGGACTTATCATACTGGGCTTTTTGTTGGAAATATTCAGCTACTCAAAAAGCATGACAACGGAGGATATGCCCTTCAACCAGCGCTTTAAGGTTTATTCCGTACCACTTCCCGATACCATGAGCTTCGGGGGCGAGGGGGTGCCCATGAACCACCTCGGCGTAAGAGAAGGCCTGGAGCAGGAATTACTTGTGAACACATACTGGCAGTCGCAGTCGGTACTTATGCTCAAACGTTCATCGCGTTATTTGCCCGTTATAGAAAAAATACTTAAAAAATATTCGGTGCCCGACGACTTCAAATACCTTGCCATGGCGGAAAGCGGGTTCAGCTACAAAATATCGCCCGCCGGTGCGGCCGGGTTCTGGCAGCTTATGAAAAGTACCGCTATGGCATACCACCTTCAGGTAAATAAGGAAGTGGACGAAAGATATAATCTGGAAAAAAGCACCGAAGCCGCGTGCCGTTATTTCAACGATGCATACCAGGTATTCCATAACTGGACACTGGTGGCAGCATCGTACAACATGGGCATCGGAGGTCTTACAAAGGAAATAGACCGAGAAGGGGAAAGTGCCTATTACAACCTCTCGCTTAACCTGGAAACCTCGCGTTACATATACCGCATTCTGGCGCTCAAGCTGCTAACCACACATCCCGAATGGTATGGCTATTACCTGAACAAGCAGGATTATTACCAGCCCATACCATCGTACACCGTTAACGTGGACAGCACCATAGGCAGCCTTGCCGATTTCTGCAAAGCATACGGTATAAATTTCCACACCCTTAAATTCTTCAACCCCTGGCTTATGGCAGGCAGGCTTAGCAACCCCGACCAAACGGAATACACTCTTACACTGCCGAAAACCAATGTGCCTTTTAGCGAACTGGGCGAAGATATAGTGTACAACGACTCAACAGGAAACGGTATGCAGGCCGGTGCAGGCGGCGCGAGCCTTACTGCGGCCATCATTGATACGGCAAGGGTGCCCTCGTGTTCAACGCGCAAGGAACCCGGAGGAGTTACGGCGCCAGATACGGTACAGCCCAAAATAATTGTACACATAGTGCAGCCGGGCGAAACCATAGAATGCCTGGCCGATAAATTCAGGGTATCTGTGGATGAGATAAGAGCCTGGAACAGCATAAGCGACACCCTGATTGTGAAGCCGGGCGATGAACTGATGATGTTCGTAAGATAAATGTTGAATGTTGAATGAAAAGATTCGTATAAGGGAAATTAAATGCGGACATTATTTCTCAAAATCCCCATTTCTATTGTATTTGCAGGGTGTAAGGCAGTAGATTTTAATATATAAAAATGACCAAACTCAAGAAAATAACTACAGGTCAAAAGCTTATTACCGATATTACCCAGCTTATAGAGGAAAGCAAAGGGTATGTTGCACAGAATGTAAATGCAACACTCACCATGTTGTATTGGAAAATAGGTAAAAGGATAAACGTTGAAATACTTCAAAACAAGCGAGCTGAATATGGGAAACGAATTGTCGCATCACTAACACGACAATTGGAAAATGAATACGGTAAAGGTTTCTCCGAAAAGAATATTCGCAGAATGATGCAATTTGCTGAAGTTTTTCCCGATGAACAAATTGTCGCATCGGCAATGCGACAATTGAGTTGGACTCATTTTACCCTGTTACTTCCGTTAAAACAACCCTTACAAAGAGAGTTTTATGCAGAAATGTGCCGCATAGAAAAATGGAGTGTACAAACCCTGCGTGAAAAAATAAATGGTATGTTATATGAACGAACAGCCATCAGTAAAAAACCTAAACAACTGATAAAACGAGAAATCAAGGCATTAAGGAAAGAGGATAAACTTACTCCCGATTTAGTATTCAGGAGTCCTTACTTTCTCGATTTTCTGGGACTTCAAAATACCGTTAATGAAAAAAATCTTGAAGATGCCATATTATGAGAATTGGAAAACTTTATACTGGAGCATGGACAGGGCTTTACCTTTATTGAACGTCAGAAAAGAATGATAATTGACGGCGAAGATTTTAAACTGGATTTACTTTTTTTTCATCGTAAATAGCACCGTCTTGTTGCCATTGACTTGAAAATGGGTAAATTTAAAGCGGAATATAAAAGTAAAATGGAATTATACCTGCGCTGGTTGGAGAAACATGAGATGCAACCCGGTGAAGAAACGCCAATAGGCCTGTTACTTTGCACAGGGGGTAATAACGAGCAGATAGAATTTCTTCAATTGCATAAATCTGGAATAAAAGTAGCGGAATACATGACAAAATTGCCAAGCAAGAAATTATTGCAACGAAAGCTTCATGAAGCGGTAATGCTGTCAAGAAAACTAATAGATAATAAATGAAAAACCATCTTATTGCAATAAAAGAGCAGCCCATTTCCGAACCATTTTCCGGAGATGAATTTATTGATATTGCCGGGGCCAGGGAGCATAACCTTAAAAACATAAGTTTAAAGATACCCCGCAACAAACTTGTGGTGATAACCGGCTTAAGCGGCAGCGGGAAATCAACCCTTGCCTTCGATACCATTTACGCCGAAGGACAGCGCCGCTATGTGGATACCCTCTCGTCGTACGCCAGGCAGTTTGTGGGCGGCATGGAGCGCCCCGACGTAGATAAGATAGAGGGCTTGAGCCCTGTTATATCCATTGAACAGAAAACGGTAAGCAAAAACCCGCGTTCGACGGTAGGCACCATAACCGAAATTTACGATTTCCTGCGACTGCTCTTTGCCCGGACCGGCGAGGCATACTCTTATGTTACAGGAGAAAAAATGGTGCGCTTTACAGAGCAACAAACCATAGACCTGATACTTAACAACTACGAAGGGCAAAAGATACAACTGCTTGCACCCCTCGTAAAAGGCAGGAAGGGGCATTACCGCGAACTTTTTGAACAATGCCGTAAAAGCGGGTTTATACGGGTACGCATAGACGGAACCGTAAAGGAACTGAAGCCCGGGATGCATACCGACAGGTATTCAGTGCACGATATAGAAGTGGTGGTAGACACGGTATCGGTAACCGCAGAGGCGCGGAACCGAATCACGGAATCGGTGCGCACCGCCCTTAGGCATGGCAAGGGAATGCTGCTGGTTATTGACGAAATGAATATGGTGCGCCCGTACAGCCGTTTTTTGATGTGCCCCACCTCGGGCATATCCTACGATGAGCCCGCCCCAAACTTATTCTCGTTCAATTCGCCTTATGGCGCCTGTCCGCGCTGCAACGGGCTGGGGGAGATATTGCAGATTGATGAGAAAAAACTAATGCCCCACCCGCATCTATCCATCAACGACGGAGGCATTGTGCCTGCAGGCAAGCGCAAGGACAACTGGATATTCAGGCAACTCGACGCAATAGCCGAAAAACATCATTTCAGCCTCGATACGCCGGTAAACAAAATACCCGCCGAAGCCATACATTGCATACTGTACGGCACCGACGAACTGCTAAAGGTGCGCGAAAGCCTGAACGGCAGCTCACACAGCTACGAATTAAGCTTTGAAGGGATTGTAAACTTCCTGGAACGGCAGAGGCAGGATGCAGAGCCGGGCGGGACAAGCAAATGGATATCGGAATTTATGAACCACGTGGCCTGCCCCGACTGCAAAGGGGCAAGGCTGAAGAAGGAAGCACTCTTTTTTAAGATTGACGGCAAAAGCATTGCCGACATAGCCTCCACCGACATCGGCACGCTTGAGACATGGGTGAGCGAGCTGCCTGCCAAACTGGACCAGAAAGAGAAAATCATAGCAAAGGAAATAATAAAGGAACTGAAGAGCCGCATCAGTTTTCTGGAAAACGTGGGACTGTCTTATCTCACGCTCAACCGTACCGCCCGTACCCTGTCCGGAGGCGAGGCGCAGCGCATAAGGCTTGCCACACAACTGGGCTCGCAGCTGGTCGGCGTATTGTACATTCTCGACGAACCGAGCATAGGCCTGCACCAGAACGACAACGCCAAACTGATAGATACCCTGCGGCAACTCCGCGATGCGGGCAACTCGGTAATGGTGGTGGAGCACGACAAGGAAATAATGAATGCCAGCGACTGGCTTATTGACGTAGGCCCCGGCGCCGGAGTGAACGGAGGCAAGGTGGTAGCCGAAGGCAGGCCTTCGGATTTTAAAAAACTCGACTCGCTAACAGCCCAATACCTGCTCGGCAAAAAAAAGATTGAAGTGCCTGCCCAACGCCGGAAAGGCAGCGGCAAGGTACTGGAGATAACAGGCGCCAGAGGGCACAACCTTAAAAACGTAAACGTAAAATTCCCCCTCGGAAAATTTATCTGCGTAACGGGCGTTTCGGGCGGCGGAAAGTCCTCACTGGTAAATGAAACCCTCTACCCGGTGTTAAGCAGGCATCTGTACAACTCGAGTGTAATGCCCCTGGCGTTCGACTCCGTTCACGGCTTGCAGCACATAGATAAAGTAGTGGATGTGGATCAAAGCCCGATAGGGCGCACGCCGCGCTCCAACCCTGCCACCTATACGGGCGTGTTCGGCGACATACGCAACCTGTTTGCAGCATTGCCCGAATCGAAGATAAGGGGGTATAAGGCGGGAAGGTTTTCATTCAACGTAAAAGGCGGCAGGTGCGAAACCTGCGGCGGAGCCGGGATAAGGAATATTGAAATGAATTTTTTGCCCGACGTATATGTGCTGTGTAATGAATGTAACGGAAAACGATACGACCGCCAGACACTTGAAGTGCGCTTTAAAGGAAAATCGATAAATGACGTGCTGAACATGACCATAGAGCAGGCGGTGGATTTTTTCTCCGAAATACCTGCCATTACCCAGAAAATTACAGCACTGAACCAGATAGGCCTCGGATATGTTACCCTGGGGCAGTCGTCGGTAACACTGTCGGGTGGCGAGGCACAGCGCACCAAACTCGCTGCCGAACTTTCCAAACGGCAGACCGGCAGCACGCTATACATACTGGACGAACCGACAACAGGTTTGCATTTTGAAGACATACGACTGCTTCTTGAAGTGTTAAACAAACTTGTGGACTACGGCAATACGGTAATCGTAATAGAACATAATATGGATGTGATAAAGGTGGCAGATCATATCATTGATCTTGGTCCCGAAGGCGGCGGCAGAGGCGGCGAAATAGTGGCGCAGGGTACGCCGGAGGAAATAGTAAAAGTGAAGGAGAGCAAAACGGCATTATATCTGGCAGGTGAGCTGAATCAATAATAAAGTCCGTTGTGTACTCCGCAACTCCTGCTGCAGAACGGGCAAAGGTTAAAAAAATAGTTAATTTTACTCTGTCAAAAATATAATACAGCAACCATGATCAACGACGAAGAACAAATAAAGAAAGCTTTCCAGGATAAATCGTGGAACGAGGTAAAGGCAATAGATTCCTGGCAAATTTTCAGGATAACATCCGAGTTTGTGCAGGGGTTCGAAAAGATGGCAAAGGCGGGGCCCTGTGTTTCCATATTCGGATCGGCGCGCACCAAACCCGAAAACCCTTACTACAAATTAGCCTCGGAGATAGCCTTTAAACTTACCCGCAAGGGCTACGGAATAATTACAGGAGGCGGCCCGGGCATTATGGAAGCCGCCAACAAGGGCGCAAAGGCCGGAGGAGGGCGTTCGGTTGGGCTGAACATAGCCCTGCCCATGGAGCAAAAGCCCAACCCTTTCATTGATTATGATAAACTCATCAGCTTCGATTACTTCTTTGTGCGTAAAGTAATGTTCGTAAAGTATGCGCAGGGATTCATAGTGCTGCCCGGCGGCTATGGCACAATTGACGAGTTGTTCGAGGCGCTTACCCTCATTCAAACCAATAAAACCGCTCATTTCCCCATCGTGCTTGTGGGCAGGAGCTACTGGGGCGGATTTATCGACTGGATAAAACAAACTCTTATTGAACAGGAAAAGAATGCTGACCTTGCCGACCTTAACCTGTTTCACTTTGTAGACACCTCCGACGAAGTGGTAGATATTATTGACAACTTTTACGCCAAATACCTGCTTAAACCCAACTTTTAACCCCTGGCGCTTTGCCGCATGAACGGCTTAACGGGTGAAGGAAAAAAATTATTTTGATTTAAGATCAGGTGCAGGGCGACAAATGAAGCAAAGGTTTAAAAATATATTGCTCCCCGACCCTGCAAAATGGCAGTTTTGGCTTGTGGCGGGAATGGTATTAAAAGGAGCGATATTCCTGCTTCGCCTTACACGCTGGGTACCCCACCATATTGACGGATTTTGGGGCGTAAGCGAGGGCGACACCTGGAGCTACATACTGCCTATTGACAACTTAATTCATTTGCACCAATACAGCCCCGACTACCGTATGCCGGGCTACGGAGTTATCTACCTGCCCTTTGCAATGATGTTCAGCCGCGGAGCAGCATACAATATAATGATTACACTGCAGCTTGCCGCAGCCTGCCTTTCGGTTTACTGCCTTGCCCTTGTTGCCAAAGATATTTTCCGCTCCGCTGCCATGTTCTATCTTACCTTTTACCTGTTCGGCATAAGCACCTTTTCCAATATGTTCGACACCTTCATTCTTACGGAAAGTTTTTCGGTTTCGTTCCTCATATTTTCTGTTTATTTTGTTGTGAAGGGATTAACAGCACCCTCGCCTAAGCCTTTATACTTCTTGTTGTCCGGTGTGTTCCTTACATGGCTTATTTTTCTGCGTCCGGTTTTTTTCCCGCTTTACCTTTTGTTTACGGCAGTTATATTTTTTTACCTGCTAAAAACGGCTGCATGGCGGCGTATGCTGCAATATCTTGTCCTTTTTCTTGTACCAATAGTGATTTGCGACGGCAGCTGGATAACACGCAATTACATGAAGTATAAAAGGGTGATACCGGTAACAACTTCCGTTTTTTACCCCGGTATTGCCGACTCTTATTGGGGTCCCCTGTTCATCTTCGTGCAAAGCTGGGGCGGCACCGACCAGTATTTTGAACCCACCGCTGTAATCAGGTGGTTCGGGCTGGACGACGGCCTGTCGCCGGAGATGCACAATGTAAAGGTTACGCTGCCAGCGTATATCTATACATCCAAGTTCAATTACGACTCGCTTGTGGTTTTGCGCAGCCAGCTTCGGGAATATGCAGCCGCCGAAAAAGCGAACAGCGCCGACACAGTCCGTATGAAGGCGGAGCTTGCCACAATACGAAGCAAGTGTTTCCTGTATGCCCAATCGGTGAAAGATGAGAAACCTTTACTCTATTATTTTGTGGCGCCAATAATGCGCACCAAGGCATTTCTTCTGCATTCGGGAACCAATAACCTCTTTACGGCTTCGGCAAACCATCTTGGAGCGCTTCGCCTTGGGGTTAAGGGCTTTTATACCATGTTCTACTGGTTTGTGCTCCTCTTCGGCAGCGCTGGTATTGTTTTGCTTGCCCGCAAGGCTGTAAGGCATGTGCTTATCATGCTGCCCCTGCTAATACCCGTTTACACCATACTCATACATCCCGTAATACTGGGGGTATGCGAAAAGAGGTATTTTGTTCCCGCATATCCTTTTATGCTTGTGCTTGCGGCTTATGCCATTTACTTTTTTTGGAAGAGGCTAAAAGATCAAAGCGGGGGCGCAGCAGGTGTTGAGACCGCAGCGGTAAATTGAATTAAGCTGCTGCCGGCTTTGGGTTCAGATGGCCAGCTCATTTGATATTTCCGGAGGGCTGCTGTAGATGCGGTCAACCAGATACCTGTACTTTTCCAGTATTATTTTCCGTTTCATGTCAAGTTTAGGGGTTATTTCGCCGCCCTCCACTGTCCATTCCGTGGGCATCAGCTCAAAGCGTTTTATCTGCTCTATATGTCCGAATCCCTTGTTGTAAAAGGCTATTTCGGAGGCAAAAAGTTCTAGTACAGGTTTTGCCTTTATCATTTCGGCATGGCTGCCGTAGTTTAATTTTTTATCTGCGCACCATTTTTCTAGGCGCCTGAAATCGGGTACTATTAAAGCGGCGGTAAACTTTTGGCCTTCGCCCACCACCATGATCTGTTCTATGTATGGCGACTCCTTAAATTTATTCTCGATGGGCTGTGGCGCAATGTATTTGCCGCCCGATGTTTTGAGCAGCGCCTTTTTCCTGTCGGTAATCTTAAGGAATCTGTTGTTCACCATGGTGCCTATGTCGCCTGTATGAAACCATCCGCCATCGGTTATGGCTTCGGCCGTGGTATCGGGGCGTTTGTAATAGCCCATCATTACGTTAGGTCCCTTGCAGAGTATTTCGCCGTCGTCGGCAATTTGTACCTCCACGCCGGGCAGTATGGGGCCTACGGTGCCAAAGCATAGGTTGCCGGGTTCCAGGTTGTTTACTGCAATTACAGGCGACGTTTCGGTAAGTCCGTACCCTTCGAGCACGGGTATGCCCGAAGCCCAGAACAGGCGGCTAAGGCGAGGCTGAAGTGCGGCGCCGCCCGAAACCACCACTTTAATATTGCCGCCTACCGCCGCTTGCCACTTACTGAAAACAAGCCGGCGCGCCACCGATAACTTTAAATCGTAAAAGGGTCCGTTGGCATGGTAGTGTTCATATTTCACCCCCAGGTTGATTGACCAGTCAAATAGCATTTTCTTTATTCCCGTAAGCGCGCTGCCTGCGGTTTGAATTTTGCCGTATATTTTTTCCAGCACCCTGGGCACGGCCACAAATATGGCGGGTTTCACCTCTTTCAGGTTTTCGCCTATGGTGTCAAAGCTTTCGGCGTAATAAACCGAAATGCCCGAGTACTGGTACAGGTAGTTGAGCATACGCTCATATATGTGGCAAAGCGGCAGAAAACTTAAAGCCCTGTCGGTATGGCTTACCGGAACCCAGGGGTGCGAAGCCGTTACGTTGCTTAAAATATTGCTGTGCGAGAGCATAACCCCTTTAGGGATGCCTGTGGTGCCGGAGGTGTATATGATGGTGGCCAGGTCGGCAGGGCTTATTGTCTTTTTTATCTCTTCCAGTTTTGCCTGCAAACCGCCTTTATCCGCGGGTGTAAGAATATCCTTCCACGATTTGGCATCTTTCACATTGTCGAACGTGTATACGGCCTGAACGGTGGGAATGTCTTTCAGCATGGAGGAAACCCGATTGAACAGGTTTTGGTCGGATACAAAGACGTATTTTACTCCTGCTTCATTGAAGATGAAGCGGTAATCTTCGTTGCTGATGGTAGGGTAAACGGGTACGTGAACGGCTCCGGTCATGAGTATGGCCATGTCGGCAAAGTTCCATTCGGGGCGGTTGGCTGAAGTGATGCTGGCAATGGTGTCGCCTTTTTTCACACCCAGCTCAAGCAGGCCGCGTGCCAGGCTCTCGGCGGTCTGAATGTATTGGGCTGTACCTGTTTTCTCCCATATTCCGTTCACCTTGGCGGCCAGGGAATCGGCTTTCGGGAATTGCAGGGCTTGCAGGTAAAGGATGTCAAAGAGTCGGGTGGGTTCCATGCGGCATTGGACTTAGTACAAATATACAAGATTTTCGAAAACGGGCAGCAATGAGCGCCAGAGTTGCCATGAGTTGTCATATTCAGGAATTACTTTTTGGGTATACCAGTCTGTCTGAATGGAACAATGTACCATGAGTCCGGGATGTGTTCGCGACAATCTCTGATTACTGCTTTGAGATTGCCCGCCCGGATGCTCCGTTCGGACGGGCCTCGTCCTTCGTCCTCGCAATGACGGTAAGGTGGAGGAGAACCATTGCACACTTTTGCACAGTGAAAGCATATTTTTAATTAGTGGTTGGTAGTTAGTATTTGGTAATGAGTATTCTGGTTTGTAATTATTTTCTCCATGTCAGATAAGTTTACTGCACACTTTTGCACAGTGAACGCATATTTTTTCCACTCCTTGTACCCCATTGCACACTTTTGCACAGTGAACGCATATTTTTTCCCACTTCTTGTACCCCATTGCACACTTTTGCACAGTGAACGCATATT
>JABEUT010000219.1 GCA_013044305.1 Bacteroidia bacterium | reverse complement strand
TGAGTCGAGTCAGCTAGTCTGGCGGATTCAGCTTTCGGGTTTTCAGCTTTGGCTTTTTCATCAGCGCTCGGACCGCAGGAGATAAGAGCAAGTACTCCGGCAACAGCAACAATAGATACTAATTTTTTCATTGTGTGGTTAATTTTGATGGATTAAAATTGGCTGCAAAGGTATAATTATTTTTGATTCGCAAACAAAATTAAAAATATTTGCACTATATAATCTCTTTATCCTGATTATAAGCGGTTTTCTGCATTATAAATTTATTCAGGTGTGTAACATAGTAAGGGTTTCGGTTACTTTTCTAGTATCACGAATTCTGTTCTGCGGTTCTTTTGCCTGCCTTCTTCGGTGTCATTGCTTGCCACAGGATTGGCTGCCCCAAAGCCCTCAAAGGTGAGGCGGGCAGGTTGTATGCCATCGTGTTCAAGAGCCTGCTTAACAGTAAAGGCGCGGTCGTTCGACAAGGCTAGGTTGTCCTTCTCGCTGCCCACATTATCGGTATATCCGGCAATTTTTATTTTTACCGAAGGGTTCGCTTTCAGGAATTTGCTGAACTCCGCAATTACGGTTACCGATACGGCTTGCAGCTCGGCGGAGTTGCTCTTGTAATATATATTGTTCAGGGTATAATTGGCCCCGACGGTTATTGGCTTTACCTCCATGTTCACGGTGGAAGGTTTGCCTGTAAAGGTATCTTTAATACTGATAATGGTTGAATTGAATACAGCGCCTTTTTTGTTCACCGTAAGTACATAGTTGGCGGAGTCGCTCACATCCACGGCTGTTACAAAGGTCCCGTTAAGGGTGTCGGTGATCACGGTGGCTGTTTTCTTTGTCTTGGTGTTGGTAACGGTAACCTGCGCCCCGGCTACCGTTTCGCCTCCCGGTCCGGTGGTTTTGCCTGCAATCAGCGCCACTTTGTCGGGTCGTGCCTCCTGGTATAAGTCAAATTGAAAAATATCGTATCCGCCCATGCTTCTGCCCTTGGTGCGGTTAGGGTCGTTGGAGCAGAAGTACCCCTTTTTACCGTCGGTGCTTACAAAAAAGCCAATATCGTCGCCTGCGCTGTTTATAGGGTATCCTATATTTCCAGGATCCTTCCAGTTGCCTGCGCTGTCGGCTCTGGAGTAAAAAATGTCGTATCCGCCCAAACCCAAATGTTTGCCGGCAGAATAGTCGGATGAAAAGTAGAGGGTATGGCTGTCGGTATGGATAAAAGGGCTTTTTTCATTTCCGGGTGTGTTAATGGGCTCGCCGAGGTTTATCGGAGGGCTCCATTCACCTGTTTTAGGATCTTTTATTGTCTTGTAAATATCCGATTTGCCTATACCGCCTGTTCTGTCGCTGGCAAAGTACAGGGTTGTTCCGTCGGCGGTTACAGAAGGCTGCGAATCCCAGGCGCCGGGGTCGTTCACCTGTTGCCCCAGGTTCTCAATCTTTGTCCATCTTCCTTTTTCGTAATTGGTATAATAAATATCGCAGTTCCGGTATGAGCCTTCGGCTTCCGATTGGCAAATGGTGAAAAAAAGCGATTTGTCGTCAATTGTAATTGCCGGGCCACCCTCATTCCGTCCGGTATTAAATGGAGGCGGTAAGGCTGTACCGACAGAATAATTGCCGTCGGCCTGCATTTGGCTCTCCATAAAGTATTCCTTATTACTATTATCCGGCGCTGCAACATTGTTCAGGTCCTGATATGGCAGGCTGCGGGTGAAAAATGCATACCTGTTGTCGGGCGAAATACAAGCAAGGTACTCGTCGTGTGTGGTGCAAATGTCCTTTACGGGATAAGGATCGAAAGCAACCGGATGATTGTACATGCGGTCAAAAAATTTGGCTTCATTCAACAATTTTTTTGCCACATAAAGTTCCTCGTCATAATTTTTGCTGAACTTTTTTGCATCATCGTCTTTAAAGTTCAAAAACTTCTGGAGATAGGTGATGGCGTCGGTATACTTTTCATCTTGCAGATAACCAATACCCGTATAATAGTATGGCTCGGAATGGTATTTGGGGCATTGCTGTATCACTTTAAGGAAAAACGGAACGGCAGGGGTAAAAGGTTCATCGCCTGCATCCTCTGTTTTTACAAGTTCTTCGGCATAGGCAAAGTTGGCGTCGGCATAATCGGGTTCCAGTTCAAGGGCTTGTTTCAGATAGGCCATACGCTGGGGCTTCTCAACCTTCTTTTTATCAGTGCCTTTCTTATATAGCTGCACCGCCTTGTCATCATCCATCTGCTGGCAGGGCGTATCATCCTGCGCAAAAAGGGCATTAGACTGAACAAGAATCAGTATGACCGGAAGGCAGAACAACCATGCAGCCTTCCAAGATTTAATAAAGCGGCTTACAAAGTCTTTAATTAATTCAAAAACCCTAAACCGCAGATTTACACAGGTAATTTGGCGATGGATTGAAGTAGATATATAATATGTTGCCGACCTCATCATATAAGGCGAATACCCTGTTGAAATATGTTTTAAAACCGGAGAATACTGCAAAGATAGGCTTAATCTGTTTTCAATGATTAACCGCGCTAAAGTTGAAAAAAACAATCTATAAGAAAACTCTGAATTAATGCCTTTTATCTGGTGCAAAGAAACTATCGGGCTAATGCTGATGTCACGTTATCTAAAATTTTTATATTTTTGGATTTCTTTTATCAGTTTGTTGAAAGCATAGAAATAGCGTATTTATTTAAATAAAAATTCAATAAGAATGAAAAAACTACTATTATTAATTATCGGTTTGGCCGGCATGAATGCGGCAATTGCGCAGTGCAACGCATACTTCACCACCTCGCAAAGCTCCATCTGCAACGGCGGCCAGGAGACCTATACCGATTTAAGTTCGGGCGGCATCGGGCCGTTT
Organism: Bacteroidia bacterium; assembly: GCA_013044305.1. Lineage (GTDB taxonomy): Bacteria > Bacteroidota > Bacteroidia > JABEUT01 > JABEUT01 > JABEUT01. Next base: position 11,728 of record JABEUT010000219.1, on the reverse strand, counting down.
ACATATAACTGGAATTTCGGAGCCAACGCCGTACCTGCTACATCGGCCCTTCAAAATCCGCCTGTGGTTACCTATACACAGCCGGGGGTAAAAACTGTTTCACTAAGCTACCATTCAGCCGGCGGGTTTGGATGTACCAGCACCTATACCACAACAATAACCGTAAATGCCAACCCTGTTGCAACCTTCACCTCCACCGCGCCCCAATGCGTAGGCAACGGAGTAAACTTTACCAACACAGGCAGTTCGGGACCGGGAGTAACCTATAACTGGAATTTCGGCGCCAATGCCACGCCTTCCGTCTCTACTGCCCAAAGCCCTTCGGGAGTGGTCTTTTCAGCTTCCGGGCCCCAGCTCATCACCTTTGCGGTGGACAACGGTTTCTGTACCACCGTGGATACAATGACCATACATATAAGCGCCACACCGAGCGCAAGCTTTGCAAGCAATGCCCCGGCCTGCATGCGCGGACCGGTTACATTCACCAATACAGGATCGGTAGGAGGAGGGCTAACCTACCTCTGGAATTTTGGTGTTGCCGCCGTACCGGCCACATCCACATCACCGGTACCGCCCCCTGTTTCCTACACCTCTCCCGGAGTAAAAAACATAACCTTTGCCATTACCAACGTGGCCACGGGCTGTACCTCGGTGGCTACCGGACAAATAACCATTTATCAGGATCCTGCTGCCAGTTTCACTTCGAATGCGCCTCAATGCACAGGTAACAATGTAAACTTTACCAATACCGGAAGCAATGGCCCGGGCATTACCTATTCCTGGAATTTCGGCGCCGATGCCACACCCGCCACCTCTGTTGCCGAAAGCCCGTCGAATGTAACCTATTCTACGGCCGGACCGAAACTTATAACCTTTACCGTGGATAACGGCTATTGTACCACTACCGATACTACTACCATCCATATCAACCAATCGCCCTCGGCAAGTTTCACCTCTACAGCGCCTCAATGCACAGGGTTGCCCGTTAACTTCACCAATACCGGAACCCCTCCGCCGGGAGTAACCTATTTATGGAACTTTGGACCGGGTGCCGTGCCTGCCACATCGGTGCTGCAAAATCCGGCAGGAGTTACCTTTTCCATACCCGGTTCGCAGCCGGTAAGCCTTACCATTACCGAAACGGCTACGGGATGCACCTCAACCGTTACCCAGTACATCAACATAAACGCCAGCCCGTCCGCAAGCTTTACCTCCAATGCCCCTCAATGCAATGGCAGCCAGGTTAACTTTACAAATACCGGAAGCAGCGGGCCCGGCATAACCTATAACTGGAGTTTCGGCGTAAACGCCACCCCGCAGAACTCCGGCGCCGAAAGCCCTTCAGGAATTGTTTATTCTTCGCCTGGTCCAAAGCTTGTAACCTTTTCGGTAACCAACGGTTCATGTGTTACAGTTGATACTGCCACTATTATAATAGACACTACACCGGTAGCAAGTTTTACATCCACCGCACCTAAATGCCAGGGCGATTCGGTAGCCTTTACCAATACCGGCTCCATGATAGGCGTAACCTATAACTGGAACTTCGGTCCGAACGGGCATCCTGCCACATCCAGCGCTCAAAACCCCACAGGCGTGTCGTTTTCGGCATCAGGGGTGCAAAGCATATCGCTCACCGTTACCGATCCTGTTTCGGGATGCAACGCCACCACCGTACAATACATTACAATCAATCCCACGCCGTCGGCTTCCTTCTTCTCTAATGCACCTGTATGCGCCGGCACGTCTGTGAGCTTTACCAATACCGGAAGCAGCGGACAGGGATTAACCTATAGCTGGGATTTCGGCGCAGGCTCAACCCCGCAAATCTCCTCAACCGAGAGCCCCACAGGCATAACCTATAGCAACGGCGGCAAAAAACTTGTAACCTTTACAATAGACAACGGCATGTGCAGTGCAACCGATACGGCAAGTATAGCAGTAGATTCGCTGCCCATAGTGCTGGCAGGCAACGATACAACCATCTGCGCCTCGGACAGCGTGCAGATTGGCGGAACACCCATTGCAGGATATAAATACAGCTGGTTCCCGTCGTCGGCGGTAAACAACGCCCACCTTGCCAACCCCGAAGCCAAACCCATAGCCCCTATTACCACTTATATTGTAACTGCAACAAGCCCTGCCGGATGCGTGAACAGCGATACGGTGATTGTTACCATGCTTGCACCCCTTGTTGCCAATGCCGGACCACCTGTAACCATCTGCCGCAACGACAGTGTTCAGATAGGCGCCATGCCGGTTAACGGAAAAAACTTTGTTTGGAGCCCCGGAACCGGTTTGAGCGACTCAACCATTGCCACGCCTTATGCCAAACCCGACTCCACAAAAATTTATACCCTTACCGTTTCAGGATGGGGCTGTACCCCTGCCAAAAGCAAGGTAACGGTTACGGTGAATCAGTTACCTGTGCTTATCCCATTGCAGGAAGACACCATAGCGGCCGGACAGCAGGTGCAGCTAACCGCTTCCGGAGGCCTGGAATATAGCTGGATGCCTGTAACCGGACTAAGCAACCCGCAGGTGAATAACCCCTTTGCCAGCCCCGACAGCACCACCAGATATGTGGTATGGGTAACCGATGTTCAGGGATGCGTGAACACCGATACCTTAATTGTGAATGTTATGAAATCGAACTATTGGGCACCTACTGCGTTTACTCCTAATGGCGACGGCAGAGACGATATTTTCTATATCCACGGGCAGTTTCAGCAATTTGATTTTGGCGTTTACAGCCGCTGGGGCGAACAAATTTTCCATACCAACAACCCTACACAGGGCTGGGACGGCACAAGCCAGGCCAGCGGAGAAAAAATGCCCGATGGAGCATATATATACTATGTGAAAGGCAAGCTTAGCGACGGTACCACTGTCAGCAAGCAGGATATGGTTAATCTGATACGGTAACAACAAACACAAAACAGCAAAAGAAAAAACTCCCAACTATGAAAAAAATATTAGTAACACTTGCACTCGGCTTCCAGTTGCTGGCTATCAGCCATGTAAAGGCACAGGACCCTGCATTTAGCCAATTCTATGCCTCGCCCCTGCTGCTAAACCCAGCCATACTGGGCGCCAGTGACGACTGGAGGACGAGCCTGTGCTACCGCAACCAGTGGGGTAGCGTAAACAGCGGCTACACCGATTACGATTTTAACACCAGCTACCCTATTTACCTGAAAGACGAGGGCAGCAAGATATTTGTGGGTCTCGCCCTGCTCGACGACAAAGCGGGCGCCTACGGACTGATGAACGGTTACCTGTCTGTCGGGTATAACAAAGAACTCGGCGACAACCAAAATGTGTGCCTTGCCCTGTACGGCGGATTAGGACAGTTGGCAATTAACACAAGCGGACTCACCTTCGACGACCAATATGTGAACGGAAGCTATAACGCCAACACACCCACCGGCGAAATGGGATTGAGCCGCAGCGTAATGTACCCTGATGCCGGTTTTGGATTCACCTGGTATATGAACCCGCCCCGTGAAAAATCAAAGTTCAATGCTTATGCAGGAATATCCGGTTTCCACCTGAATGAGCCCAACCAAACCTTGAATGGAGGCGTAGCTACTCTGCCCATAAGGATGAACTATATAGCCGGAATAAAGATATTTGAATCGGAAAAGGTGGAACTGTCGCCCAATGTAATGGTATGTACACAGGGAGGCAACGTAATAGCAGCAGTCGGAGCATATTGCTATTATAACTTAAAAGATGATTTTAAACTGACCCTCGGAATGTGGTACCGCGCCAACGATGCAATTCCAATTCTTATAGGCGTGGAGTATAAAGGATTTGAGCTTGGCTATAGCTATGATATGGTTACCAGTACGCTGAACGCTTATGCCACAGGACTTAACGCAAGCGAAATTACGCTCGCTTACAACTTCGCAAGAAAGAAAAAAGATGATTCAGCACCGATGATTGGCAGCAATACAGCCAATAACACCGGAAGCCAAACTACTACCACACCCGGTACTTTTCCATTTCCGGAGTTGTAAAACAATCGGGCTGCCGGCGCCTATCCCATATTTTATGGACAGGGCTTATCATATCTAACACTCAATTTACAGCATGAAAATTATATCTGTTCTGTTATCTGTATCATTACTCGGCAGTAAACCCGCCTGCGCACAGAAACGACATATAATACAGACCGGCAGTCATGATACTGGCGCCAAAGCCGAAAGAAACGACACCGCGGTTATGCCTCCGGTAATCACGCACCACCATATTGTATTGGACGGAAAAACAATTAACTACACCGCCGCCGCAGGCTATATGCCAATAAAGGATGAAAAAGGAAAACTTTTGGCGCGTATCTTTTATGTGGCCTACACCGCCGACGGCGAACCTACCGGAAAGCGGCCTGTTACCTTTGCATTTAACGGTGGCCCGGGCTCGTCGTCCATCTGGCTGCATGTAGGGGCCATAAGTCCTGTAAGGGCCAATTTCGGAGATGATCAGGGCAACCCGCCCGCACCGCCTTATACTTATAGCGATAACGAAAACTCATGGTTGAGTTTCACCGACCTGGTTTTTATCGACCCTGTTTCAACCGGCTACAGCCGTGCTGCAAACGGTGTTGAACCGGCCAATTACCACGGCTATTCGCAGGATATTGCCTCGGTAGGCGATTTTATCAGGCTTTATATCACACGCAATGAACGATGGGGAAGCCCTAAATTCCTGACAGGAGAAAGCTACGGTACGGTAAGGGCTTCAGGTCTGTCGGGTTATTTGCAGGATGCATACGGTATTTATCTGAACGGCATAACGCTTATCTCTTCGGTGCTTAACTTTGAATATATCGACTTTAACAGGGGAAACGATTTGCCTTATATCCTGTACCTGCCCACCTACTGTACCACCGCACAGCATTATAAAAAGCTGGCCCCCGCATTGGAAAATTTGAGCCTTGAAGACCTTTCCAAAAAGGCAGAAACCTTTGCCGCAGGCACCTACAACCTTTTTTTAATGAAAGGCGATAAGGCATCGGAACAGCTTACCTCGCTGGTGGTGGATTCATTAAATTACTTTACCGGATTATCCAAAGACTATATACGCAGCTGCCGCGAACGTATGAACGACAACCGGTTCTTTAAGGAACTATTGAAAAGCGAAGGCAAAACCATTGGCAGGTACGATACACGCTATACGGGCGAAGATGCCGACGATGCAGGATCGGTGCCGACGTATGATCCGAGCTACAGCGCTGTTCTGGGGCTGTTCAGCGGCGTGTTCAACGAATATGTGCGCAAAGACCTGAACTTTAAAAGCGACCTGCCCTACGAAGCCCTTACCAATGTGTACCCCTGGCCTACCACCGACAACCGTTACCTCGACGTATCTGAAACTCTGCGCAGCGCCATGACCCAAAACCCTTACCTGAAAGTAATGGTATGCTGCGGTTATTACGACCTTGCCACTCCCTTTTTTAACGCCGTGTATGCGGTGAACCATCTGGGCCTGCGAAGCGATGTAAGCGGCAACATCTCGCTCCATTTTTACAATGCCGGCCACATGATGTACGTTACAAAGGAGAATGACGCAAAACTGAAATCGGACGCCGAAAACTTTTACCGTAGCGCCATAAAATAATTGGAGCGGCTGCCCCGCAGTGTTTTTTATTTCACCCCTACAACAAGCTCATACAGGCTGCCTTCGTTTAAATATTTGCCTGCAATACGGAGCAATTCATCGGCCGTAATGCCCGACAGGGCCTGCATGTACTTCTCGTAATAAGAGTAGTCGAGGTTGCACAGCCAAAGTTGTTTGAACCGCTCGGCCAGGGCAAAAGGCCCATCCATGCTTCGCATAAAGTTGCCCGACAAGTAATTTTTTACCAGCTGAAGCTCGGATGAAGCGACCGGTTCCGTGCGTAGCCTGGCTATTTCCTTATATACTTCGGTAAGGGCTTTGGAACATACATCGCTGCCTACTTCGCTCGATATTTGGAAAAAGCCTGCATTTTCCAGGAATATAACGCCCGACGAAATGCCATAGGTGTATCCTTTGTCTTCCCTTATGTTGCTCATCAGCCGCGAGCCGAAATAGCCTCCGAGCACAGTATTCAGTATTTGGAACGGAATGGCATCGGGGTGGTTTTTAAGGAAAAGCGGCATGCCAACCTTTATGGCAGATTGCACAACGCCTTTTCTCTGTATAATATTTTTTTTCTCGGCGGATGGCTTTATTTCAGGCATTTGGGCTTTTCCGGCCGGTTTGCTCGCTGTGGTGCCAGCCCAGTTGTCTTTTCCGAAGAATTCTCCTGTCAGTTTTAAAAAATCGTCGCTAACCCGACCCGAAATGATCATTGTACAGCTTCCCGAATGGTAATGCCTGCTGTGAAATATAGGCAGGTTTTCCCTCTTCATGGTGTCGAATTCTTCTATTTTAGGGATATGCCCGTAGGGATGCTTTTCGCCGAATAGGAGAGCGGGAAAATTGCGCGCCGCTACTACACGCACCTTTTGATCGTCTACCAAAAACCTTTGCTTTTTATTGGTGCGGTTCACTTCAAACTCCTGCTCCGGAAACGAGGGCTCTTTTATCAGTTCCTCCAGCATGGGCAATACCCTTCCGGCGTGTTTGCCGAGCGTATAAAGGGTTACCGCAGCGTAATCGTGATATACAGCCGTTTCGAGGAACGAGCCGTAATAGTCGAGTTGGGAAGCTATTTCTTCGGCGCTGTGTCTTTTGGTACCCTCCTCCAGCATTGAATTTGTAAAATCGGCTACGGCAGGCTGCCCCGATTCCCTTGTGCCGGCCCGGAACAGCAGTTCAATTTTGAGTACATCCTGGGTGCCGGCATTAACATAATATACCGGTATGCCGTTTGTAAATGTAAGTTTCTGCGCCTGTATTATCTCCACTTTGCCTGGTTTGGCAAGCGCAGGCATGGTTTTGCGGTCGAGCATGGTTCTGGTAATGTTTGTGCAAAGTTAGCAGAATATTCAGGGTTGCTGTTAGCAAGGGGCATTGCCACGGCTTTCGGCAATTCTCCTGCACCGCTTTTAGCAGGGGAGAGAAGGGATTACGTGCCGTGTTCCCAACTTACCGGTATTGCAAGAGCGCCATAAGAGCTTATGCTTTTTTGTTTGCGCAATAAAAAAATCCCCAAGCAAGCTAAGGGAATTTTCTTTTCGTAAATCTTTGCATTACGTTTTTATCAGTGGAGCCGGAGGGATTCGAACCCTCGTCCAAACAAGGAAACAACGGGCTTTCTACGTGCTTAGTCTTATTTGGTTGTAGGGAGGCAACTGCCATAAGACAGGGCTATTGCCAACTTAGTTCCTTTAGTTTTGCCCCGTATCCGGAACGTATCCGGAGCTATCCCGCCATTTTCGATGCTTCGGTCGGGACGCCGGCAGGAGTGGCTTCCCGGGAAACATGGCCGGTTAATCCTTAAGGATTAAGCAGCCAAAGCGTAATTAGATTCGCCTTTTAGATGTTGAGAACTGGTATTAACGAGCCACATTCACGACGCTCGGCATGCTTACTCGCTCTTTCTGCCTGCTGTCAAAACCTGTCGGCCCCAAAGAGTTTATAATTCAAACGTACAAGTAACTATTATACGCTGCAAATTTACGAAATAATGTTGAATGGGGAGGAAGGCCAATGATTTCAGGCGTTGTTGCTGTTATTACCAGTGCCGCCTTGCGTTTCCACTCCTGCATTTTTAACCGTTTCGGGCAATTCTGCTTTTGGCTGCTCCGGCATGGGGCGGCTGCCTTGGGGCGTGGCAGAACTAGTGCTGTTAAATGACCTGGGCTGTTCATTCAGGTCAAAATCTTTCAGGTTTAGGTTGGCGCTCTCTTGTATCTCACGCTGTACGCTTCCTGCTGCATCTCTGAACTCCCGCATTACTTTGCCCAGGGTACGCGCAATGCCGGGTATGCTTTTTGAGCCGAAAAACATAAGGAATACGACTGCAATAAGAAAAAATTCGCCGCCGCTGAAATCAAGAAAGAGAGGTATAAAGCTTATCATTTCCATACCGGAGGCAAATTTACGAGGATTATCCAATATAAAGAACTGATTAATGTTTATTATTCTCGGCTATGCAAGCGCAGTGATATGATATACTGCTATACAACCCGTATTTATGAATACGATTGGCCGCCGGAATTACCTTATTGTTGCAACGGTTGAGTCATGCCTGCAAAAGTTATTAATTACCTGCCATTTAACCCCGCTATATTCAATAAGCCCTTATGCAGATATTTCTTGAATAATAGCCAGGTAAGAAGAACAGTCTGTGAAGGGTATTATTCCAGATCAGGCAATAACCTTCGCCGGCTCCGTTTTCTTTTTCCTGTCGAAGTCGATAACTATAGGAGTTGCAATACAGATGGATGAATAGGTTCCCACAACAATACCGATAAGCAAAGCAAAGGCGAATCCCTTTATAGTTGTTCCGCCAAAGATGAAGATGGCGAGCAACACGAAGAATATACTCAAAGAGGTGTTTATGGTACGGCTCAAGGTAGCGTTCAGAGCATAGTTTATTACTTTTTTCTTGTCTTCGGAACCTTTGTCCAGTTCGCGCCTGTGCCTGTCTGTAAGGTATTCGCGGATTCTGTCGAAAACAACTATGGTGTCGTTCATGGAGTAACTCATCACAGTTAGTATGGCGGCAATAAAATCCTGATTCACTTCCAGAGAGAATGGCAGTATGCCTTTGAACAGCGTAAATGCAGCCATAATCATAAAGGCATCGTGGAAGAGGGCCACCACGGCGCCCAGGCCATATTGCCAGCCGCGGAACCTGATGAATATGTATATGAACATAAGCAGGCAGGCGAAGAGTACACTCCATATGGCTTTCGATTTAATGTCCTGCGAAACCGATTCGCCCACAAGTTCCGAACTCATCACCTGATAGTGGTTGTTCAGCGGATCGAGTCCTGCTTTCAGGGCGGCTTCTACGTCGCTTTCGGCGTTCTTCGAGGGGTCATCAATTTTATATACAGTGGTTATCTTCAATTGGGTAGGTTCGCCGTAGGTCTGCACTTCGGGCGCAATACTTCCGAAACTCCTGGTAAGGGCAAAGCGCACCTTGTCAACAGAAGGCACCTTATCGAACCTTACCACATAAGTACGTCCTCCCTTGAAGTCAACGCCCATTTCAAAACCATGCATGAAGTATGATATTGCCCCTGCCAGCAATACGCTGCCGGAGATGAAGTAATAAACATGCCTCCTCTTAACGAAGTTGATATTAATTTTCTTGAAGGCATTACGTGTAAAAGACCTGTCGAAGGAAATGTTCTTGTTTCTCGTCAGCATAGACTCGAACATGAGCCGTGTAATGAAAATTGCGGTAAATAGCGAGGCAGGGATACCGATGATGAGCGTGGTGGCAAAACCCTGGATGGGTCCGGTGCCGTAAATGAACAAAATGATACCGAGCAAGAATGTTGTAATGTTAGCATCGAGCACCGAACTCATCGCTTTGCGGAAACCGTTCTTTATGGCGTTTCCCAGGGAATTACCTGCTGCAAGTTCTTCACGGATACGCTCGAATATCAGAATGTTGGCATCCACGCTCATGGCAATGGTAAGCACTATGCCCGCAATTCCCGGAAGTGTAAGCACAGCGCCCAGCGAAGCAAGAATACCCAATACAAAGAAGACGTTCACCAACATGGCAATATCGGCTATAACACCGGCCATGTTATAGTAAACTGCCATGAACACCAGAACGAGAATGAGCGCAGCAACAAATGACACGAGCCCGGAAATAATCGATTCTTTACCCAGGGTTGGACCGACTATGCTTTCCTGCACAATATGTGCGGGAGCGGGCAGCCGCCCTGCTTTCAGGATATTCACAAGGTCATCGGCTTCGCGTACGGTGAAGTTGCCTGTAATGGATGATCTTCCTCCGGAAATTTCATTCTGAACCACGGGGAATGAATAAACGCTGTTATCCAGAACAATGGCGATACTCTTTCCGATGTTGTCTGCGGTAAGGCGTTTCCATACCTGCGCCGCCTGCGGGGTCATGGTCATGGAGATGCTGGGATGACCGCTGCCCTGCTGTTCAAATTCCTTACGTGCATCGGTAATTATATCGCCCGATAGAGGGGCTTTGCCGTCGCGGGTGGTAACCTTAATGGCCACCAGCTGGAGCAGGGTTCCTTCCTTGTTAAATGGCTTCACCGTCCACAAAAACCGGAGGTTGGACGGGAACAGTTCAGCTATGCCCGGCATGCGCAGGTACTCATTCACTTTTTCGGTATCGGAGATAAGGCAAAAACCCACCACCGGTCCCTTGGCATGAACTTGGTTGCCTTTACCGTCGGGTTCCGATGCCTCCTGGAATATTGAAAGCAAGGGGTGTTGCCTCTTGCGGGCTTCCATGCCTGTATCCTTTGCATTCAGTTTGCCTGCCAGTTTACCGTTCAGTGAACCGGAGTCTTTAGATGACAAACGCAGTTTTTGCAATGCGGAAAGAGTATTTTGCTTTCCTGTGTCATTTTTGGCCGAATGGGTCAGGGTATCATGTTTACCGGTTGAATCAATTTTACCGGCAAGTGAGTCGGATTTTTTTGCTGTATCGGCTGTAAAAAATAATTTGGCGGAAAGCCTTTTGTCGGCTTCTTCAAGGTCTCTCCATACGTCAAGGTTGTCGTAGGTGCACCAGAATTCGAGGTCGGCGGTTCCCTGAAGGAGTTTACGCACCCTTTCTTTGTCGCTTACGCCCGGCAGTTCAACAAGAATTCGTCCTGAACCGGGCAGCATTTGAATATTGGGTTGTGTAACGCCAAATTTGTCGATACGTACGCGCAATGTTTTTTCGGCCGTGGCGATGGCGTCCTGTACGCGTCCTTTAATAAAGTCGATAACTTCCTGATTGGTGGCTGTGTATTTAATATAATCGCGCAGTTCTATCGTTTGGAAGTAAGAGGCAAGCTTGCCGTCAGGGTTCAGTTGCTGGAATGCTTCGCCGAACAGGTCGACAAAATCCCTGGTTGAAACCATGTGCCGCTGCTGCGCAACATTCAGGGCTTTGTTAAAAATTGGGTCGTTATTATTGTTGCTAAGTTTCCTGATAATGTCCGCTTCCGATATCTCGAGGGTTACGTTCATCCCGCCACGAAGATCTAATCCAAGATTGATGCTTCTTTCTTTGCAGTCTTCATAAGTAAAATCAAAAACTGGGTAAACAGGCTTCCCTTTTATGGAATCCATATACGTATCGTTTTCCCTCAACTGAATTGAGTCCAGGAAGAATCTTTGTTTTACCGTATCGCCGTGGGCAAACTTTTTAGCCGAATCCAGTATTGAATTTCTTCCGGCATATTCTTTGGCGTATTCTTTGGCATCATTCTCTGTTTTTACCGAAAAATATGTGAATGAGAAATAATAAATACACGCTAAGGCTAACAGAATAGCAAATAACCGTATAATCCCTTTGTTTTGCATTTTTTTTGATTTTGGCTCGCAAATTTAACAATTAACCATTAAGAATGAGAATTAAGAATCAATAAATCATTTAAGTCCGAGAAAGTCAGTGCAAATAAGGCTCCATAACAGCCCCCCACCCCCAAAGGGGGGATTAATTTCGAAGCTATATCCTTATTCCAATCACACAAACATCGTCGGTTTGTTCTAAAGCGCCTTTCCAGTTTTCAAATTCTATTTCCAGCTCCGCTTTTTGTTCAGCCAATGGCCGATGGCTGATAGCTGATAGCTTCTC
>JABEUT010000028.1 GCA_013044305.1 Bacteroidia bacterium | reverse complement strand
GTTTAGGACGCTATTGGTTTTTTATCTTTAGTTTCTCTTAATCCACATACAGCATGAGCCCTTTCAGGTATTCACCTTCGGGATGAAAAATGCTTACCGGGTGATCGGGCGGCTGCGAAAGGTATTGCATTATCCTCACATTTCTTCCGGCTTCTATGGCTGCTGCCGTTACCGCTCCGTTGAAGAGGTTTCTGTCCACCACCTGCGAGCACGAAAAGGTGAATATGATTCCGCCCGCCTTTACCGACTTTATGGCAAGGGCATTGAGCCTTTTGTATCCCATTACGGCATGGTGCCTCGCATCGCGGCGTTTGGCAAAGGCGGGAGGGTCAACGATGATCATGTCGTACTCCCCGTCTTTCCCTTTCAGATAGTCGAAAACGTCGGCGGGGTGCGATGTCTGATTTGCATCCTCTCCAAAGTTGAGCGCTATGTTGCGGTCGGTTAGTTTTATGGCCGTGTTCGATGAGTCCACTGAATGCACCTCGGCGGCTCCGCCTTTCATGGCATATACCGAAAACCCGCCGGCATAGCAGAAGCAGTCGAGTACTTTTCTTCCGGCGGCGAAGGATGAAACAAGTTTTCTGTTTTCGCGCTGGTCAATAAAGAAACCCGTTTTTTGTCCCTCTTCCCAGTCAATGCTGAACAGGTTGCCGTTTTCCGAAACCTGACTGTTGCCGCCGCTGCCGTACAGGTATCCGTTCGACAATCCTTCGGCGTACCTGCCCGCGAGGCTCTCTTTGCTTTTATCATAAACTGCTTTCAGCTGTTCGCCGTAAACCTCTTTCAGGGCTTCGGCTATTTCCTGCCTGTGCCGGTGCATACCTAAGGAATGCGCCTGCACTACGGCGGTGCTGTTGTAATAATCCACTATTAGCCCGGGCAGACCATCGCCTTCGGCATAAACCAGGCGGTAAACATTGGTTTGGGGATTAGCCGTCAAACCCAGTGAGGCACGGTAGTCATAGGCATTTTTTATCTTGGAGCGCCAGAACGCGGCGCCGGGCTCAAACCGGCTGAATGAGATAATACGTACGGCTATAGAACCATCCTGATAATGTCCCGTTCCGAGGTATTCATTCCGGTCGGAATACACCTCCACCAGGTCTCCTTCCTGCGCTTCGCCGTTTATTTTTCTGATGGCTCCCGAAAACACCCAGGGGTGAAATCGGCGTAGGGATTGGTCCTTGCCCGAACCCAGTATAACTTTGGGCAAGCCGGTATTATTCATATTTCAACATTTTAATTGCATCTTCATTAAGCCGGAAACGATAGGGCAGCTGCGCATCTTCACCTGCATAGCTGACTCCTATCCTCGGCCCGGCCGTTATATTTTTCCTGTCAATTATAACCCCCCTTTCTTCAATCCATATCCTGTTTGCGGTAAGTGGTTCACCCGAATACCGTGTTGTAATACCAAGCGCCTCCGCAGTAGTTCCGGGGCCATCCGAAAAGGCTTTGAATATTTCCTCCTTACCTCTTCTTTTAAGCATGGCACGGATACCGTCTGCCGGCTTTATTGCCCTTATGAGTAAGGCTTGAGGCACATCCTTCCTGCCTGTTACAACATTAAAAAGGTGGTGTACCCCGTAGCAAAGATATACATAAGCCCTGCCGCCTTCAGAGTACATAACCTTGTTGCGTTCGGTGCGCCGCCCGCCGTATGCATGCGAAGCCTTGTCGTTCACGCCATTGTATGCTTCCGTCTCAATAATTATTCCCGAAGTAAGCTTACCGCCTATTCTTGAAACCAGAACTTTGCCTATCAGGTCGCGGCTGATGCGGGTTACATCCTCATTGAGATAATACTTGCGCGGAAGCTTTAGTCGCATATGCAAAACAATTATTAACCAGGCGGCGGCTTTTATAAATTCTGTGTCGGGGGGGGCGCCGCTTGCTGCTTTTTTATTTTATCACTTTGCTTTCTTCTCCGGCATCATAAAGAATATCGGAAGTAAGATTGCCCTTGCTGTCGTATTGTTTGTCCTCCCCGTCTTTTACATAGTCGCCGCCGCTCGACACCATTTCATATTCTTCCTTCAGCTGGCCGCCCGGGTAGTATTCCTTATGCGAGTAGCGCGCGTTCTTTTTATCGCTTTCGGGCAGAAAAGTAGACTGGGGTTTGCCGTCGGGGTAATACGAACATCGCTGCAAAAGGGTTTCGTGCTTTTTGTCGTATTCTTCAACGTACGAGGGGTTTCCGTTGTCGTAAAAGTCGTGGTAACTGATGGCATTTCCGTCGAAGTACTCCACAGTTGAACGGGGTTTGCCGTCCATATAGTATTTCTTCATCTCCGATTTTCTCTCCGAGATGCTTTTATAAATCCTTTCTTCCTGTCCGTTAGGGTAATAGTTGGTATATAGAGTTACCTGTCCGTCGGCATAAAAGCCCTTATGCAGCAGCGCCCCGTCGGCATAATGATCTTCCACCAAGCCGGAAGCAGCATATCCCTGTTCATTTTTACGTATGGAATCGCCTCCGAGGGTTGCATTGAATTTATCGAAAAGCTCAATGCCATAGGTGGAGTCGTACAGGTCTTTGAAGTTAAAGGTTTTTGCATGCGGCACCTGCCCTTCAAAATTCACTTGTGCGCCGAGCAGTGCAGGGTATAAAACAATGAGAGCGCCGGGCAGCAAGTGACGCAGCGAAATAAAAAGTGCATAATTGAAAGTAGAATGCCCTGTTCCGACGGCTTTTCCACTTCTCACATTATGCCCAACTTTCTGCATTTGCCGCTCTTAATTCAGATAACCGTTCGGTTTTTTCTGTTTGCTTTTTTGTTTAAGTCAGCCTTTGCTTTCTGTTTCATGCCGCTTTATTGCATCCGGTCATTAAAAAACTCCTACCCACAGTCTGCCGGCCTGTTTGCTTATTCTAGGCTTGCAAGATACCGTTCCGCATCGAGGGCAGCCATACAGCCGCTGCCCGCCGCCGTAACAGCCTGCCTGTAAATTCTATCCTGTGCATCGCCGCAGGCAAACACCCCCGGTACCCGTGTGCGTGTGCTGCCGGGCGTGGTTTTAATGTACCCCAGCTCATCCAGATCGAGCCAGTCTTTAAATATCGCGGTATTGGGGGAATGTCCTATTGCCACAAAAAAGCCTGTAACTTTAAGTACCTTTTCCGTTTTGGATGTATTGCTGTAAACCCTAACTCCCTCTACCGCTTTTTCGCCTATTATTTCGCGTGTTTCGGTGTTATAGAGGGTTTCAATGTTCGGGGTGTTCTTCACCCTGTTCTGCATGGACTTAGAAGCACGGAGTTCGTCTTTTCTTACGAGCATATATACCTTATTGCACAGCTTGGCAAGGTAAGTGGCTTCTTCTGCCGCCGTGTCGCCGCCGCCTACAATGGCCACATCCTGACCTTTGAAAAAGTATCCGTCGCATACGGCACAGGCCGATACCCCGAAGCCGTTCAATCTTTGTTCCGAAGGCAGGCCGAGCCACTTGGCGCTTGCCCCCGTGGCTACAATTACCGTATCGGCAAGCAGGGTTTCCTTTTCTTCCACCACCACCTTAAAAGGCGCCTTGGAAAAATCGACAGAGCTTACATAGCTCCACCTTATGGCGGTGCCGAAGCGTTCCGCCTGTTTACGAAAATGTTCCATCATTTCGGGTCCCTGAATTCCTGCCGGATACCCCGGATAGTTTTCAACCTCGGTGGTTATGGTCAGTTGTCCTCCCGGCTGCAAGCCTGCCACCATCACTGGTTTAAGACCGGCGCGTGCGGCATAGATGGCGGCCGTATATCCGGCCGGGCCGGAGCCTATTATCAGGCAATGTATCTTCTCACTCATTTCAATCGCAGATTTAAATGTTGTACCGTTTATTTTCCGAATGGTTTCACTTTATATACCTTCAATCTAAAAAGTTCAAAAGTAAAAATATTATCCCTAAATAAGAGCATAATAAATGATATATCGCCCCTCATTGCATTTGCCGGAACAAAGAATGGATTAAATACCCCTGAACAGGAAGACCTTAATTTTTCATGCCTTTTTTAGTCCTATTATCTTTGTTTTTTTAATACCTTGCGCAATTTTAAACCACTAAAAAAGTATAAGGACGATGCTAAAAGTACCTGCCCTAATTTCCGCAGCGGCTATATTAGCCATTTCATCATGCACCAACAACCCGAAAGACTCAACCACCAACCCGGCCATGCAGCATAACCCGTTTGCCAAAATAAGCGCTTTGCCCTACCAGGCGCCCGACTTTAGCGCCATACACGACAGCGACTTCAAGCCTGCCATTTTGGAAGGCATAAAGGAACAACTCGCCGAAACGGACAAGATAGCCAATAACCCTGCCCCGCCCGACTTTCAGAATACCTTTGTGGAACTCGAAAAAAGCGGGCAGATGCTTCGCCGCGTGAATGCGGTATTTAATTTGCTTACCGGGGCCAATACCGACCCTGTGCTGCAAAAAGTATCGGAAGAAGTGGCTCCTCTGCTCTCCGATGCCAACGATGCCATATACCTCAACGGCAAGCTGTTCAGCCGCGTGGAGGCTGTATATAACCAAAGGCAACAGCTGAAGCTGGACTCCGAATCGCTGCGCCTGGTGGAATACTACTATCAGAAATTTGTACTGTCGGGCGCCAAGCTTTCGGATAAGGCAAAAGACAGCCTAAAGAAACTGAATGCCGAAGACGCCGCTCTGGAAGCCAAGTTCACCAATCAGCTGCTTGCCTGCGCCAAGGCTGGCGCCCTGGTTATCGACGATAAAGCAAAACTCGCCGGTTTGTCGGATCAGGAACTGGACGCCGCAGCCTCTGCAGCCAAAGCCAGGAAGATGCCGGGCAAGTGGCTCATACCACTGCAAAACACCACCCAGCAGCCCCTGTTCCCTGACATGAGCAACAGGGATACCAGAAAAAAATTATACGAGGCATCCTGGACAAGGGCTGAAAAAGGAGACTCTAACGATACCCGCGCCACCATACTCCGCATAGCCAAAATAAGGGCGCAAAAGGCTAAACTCATCGGTTTCCCTAACTATGCAGCACTTACCCTGGCCGACCAAATGGCAAAAAAACCCGAAACGGTTGAAGATTTCATCAACAAACTTGTGCCTGCCTCAACGGCAAAAGCAAAAAAGGAAGCCGGAGAGATACAGGCGCTGATAGACAAGCAAAAAGGCGGTTTTCAGCTGGAGCCATGGGATTGGGATTTTTATTCAGAACAGGTGCGCAAAGCACGGTACGACCTCGATGAAAACCAGATTAAGCCCTACTTTGTCCTCGACAGCGTGCTGAAAAACGGAGTGTTCTTTGCCGCCACACAACTCTATGGAATCACTTTTAAGCAACGAACCGATCTGCCCGTTTACCAAAAAGATGTGAAGGTGTACGAGGTGTTCGACAAAGACGGCAGCCCGATGGCGCTGTTTTATTGCGACTACTTTAAGCGCGACAACAAGAACGGAGGCGCCTGGATGGACAACCTCGTAGGCCAGTCGAAACTGCTTGGAACCAAGCCCGTGATCTATAACGTATGCAACTTTACAAAACCCGCCGATGGTCAGCCCGCGCTTATCAGCTTCGACGATGTTACCACCATGTTCCATGAATTCGGGCATGGCCTGCACGGCCTCTTTGCCAGCCAGCAGTACCCGAGCCTTTCAGGCACTGCCACCGCACGCGACTTTGTGGAATTCCCTTCGCAGTTCAATGAACATTGGGCATCCGATTCAACCGTGTTCAGCCACTATGCCAGGCACTACAAAACAGGCCAACCCATGCCACGCGAACTGGTGGACAAGATCAGTAAGGCTGCCACCTTCAACCAGGGATATAAGCTCACCGAAATTATTTCGGCTGCTGCCCTCGATATGCAGTGGCACCTGCTCTCCGCCGGCAATACAGTTGACAACGTGGATACCTTTGAAGCCGCAGCCCTTCGCAAAACAGGTCTCGACCTGCCGGCAGTGCCGCCCCGTTATCGCTCCAGCTATTTCCTTCATATATGGTCTAACGGCTACGCAGCAGGCTATTACGCTTACCTGTGGACAGAGATGCTCGACGACGACGCATTTGCCTGGTTCAAAGAGCACGGAGGCCTTACAAGGGAAAACGGACAGCGGTTCAGGGATATGATACTGTCGCGCGGAAACACCGAAGACCTGGCAACGCTTTACCGGAATTTCCGTGGCAGAGACCCCATTATAGAACCTATGCTTGAAAACAGGGGTATGGCTGAAACCATGAAGAATAAGTAACAGGCCCGAACCTAAAACAGCTAAACAGCTCCGGCATGTGCCGGCACATAATCATACAATATGGGACGCGTTTTTGAAAAAAGGAAATATGTGATGTTCGCACGCTTCGCCAAGATGGCAAAGCAATTTACCAAAATAGGCAAGGATATAGCCATAGCGGTAAAAGCCGGCGGCCCCGACCCCGACACCAACCCCCGTCTGCGTATCTGCATTCAAAATGCCAAGGCGGTGAACATGCCCAAGGCAAATGTTGAGGCGGCAATAAAAAGGGCGTCGAACAAGGATACAAGCAACTACGAGGAGGTAATATATGAAGGCTATGCACCCCACGGAATACCCCTGCTGGTGGAATGCACCACCGACAACCCGACCCGCACGGTGGCAAACATACGCATGTACTTTTCTAAAGCCGGCGGCGCACTCGGCACCAACGGCTCTGTTAGTTTTATGTTCTCGCGAAAGGCCTTGTTCAAAATAGCCTCACAGGGGCTGAACCGCGAAGAAATAGAACTCGAACTGATTGACAAAGGAGCAGAAGAGCTTACCTGGGATGATGAACACAATGAGCTCATTATTCAAACCCCCTTCAATGATTTCGGCAACATGCAGAAAGCTCTCGAAGACAAACATCTGGAAATAAAGGAAAGCTCAAAAACATTCATCCCCTCCACCCACAAAGAGCTTACCGATGAACAGGAAACCGAACTGCTTGCCCTTATCGAAAAAATGGAAGAGGACGACGACGTGGTGGCGGTGTACCATAATGCCGGGTGAACCTCCATACAGTAGTACGAGGGAAATTTATTCATCATCTATGAATAGCATCTTGTTGCTGTTCGGAATATTCCTGACTCCTCCTAGGTTTTCTCTTACCGGTAGTTCCGGTTGCTATAGTTCCAATAATTAGGGACTGTTCCCCTTATGGAAGATGAACTGGTTGTAATAAATTACTTACCTTTGCATAAATCTATTAACACACAATACAATGAATATCATCGTAAAAGCAAGCCTCATCCTGCTCATGGCAGCCACCGCCGGAACTGGTTTTGCACAACAGCCTACCACAGGCAAAGCGGCCAAAAAATTGGCAAACAAAGCATCGCGCAAGCCAATGGCTAAGAAGAAGAGAGGCATTGAGGAAAAAATAGCCGTGAGCGATCAGGCTAAACCCAGCGACCTGAAAAAAGGAAAAACCACTAATGCCACCGCACCTAAGGCACAAAGCGGCATATCCAACAAATAAGCGGTAATTTTTAATAAACCCGTGAACAGGCCTCAATCCTGTTCATAAAAGTACGTTGTTTCCATGAAACGAAAAATTACGTTCCACGGTCTTATTGTATTGCTCTTTATGGCTCCCCGTTTGGCCTTATCGCAAAACGTGCAGGGCAGCATAAACCCGGTCGAGATTTCATCAAAGTACTACAACAGCATTGTTAAAATACTGCTGTATGATTCGGCAATGGCAAAAACAAATCCGGCCAAAGCCTACCTTGCCAGAGGCTCCGGCTTTTTTGTAAGCCCCGACGGATATATTTTCACCAACCGCCATGTAATAGATTTTTGCTACCACGGCTTTTACCGTTACACCACCTACAACCCCGATACCAAGAAATACGATGAAGGATTTGATAAATACACCCCTGACGTGCTATCAAATCCCGATATACATAAAATAACCTATACGGGGCGCCCTGCTATTATCGTGCAGGTTTACACCAATAGCAGGGGCGACAGCTTTAAGTTGTATCATGCACAGGTGGTGGCTCTGGATACCATGCATTTCGACGGCGCCATACTAAAAATCAATTCTGACCTGCAAGGCAAGCCCGTAACGGAATCTTTTCACCCTGTGCCCATTGGCAATTCCGATAGTATCAGTCAAGGTCAGGATCTATGCCTCATCGGGTTCCCGGCGCAATATAACGGCACCTACGAGGAGATGCTGCGGGACTTGAGTACCTTGCTCCTGGGCAAGCACAGCGGCTACGACTTTAAGTATAATGAAACTTACGGATACATTAAAACAGATGCTAAAATAAACAGCGGCAACAGCGGCGGTCCTGTTTTTGGCCCCTCCGATAAAGTAATAGGAATGGCAACAGCCGCCTTCGAAAAAACCGATATAGGGCTCATAGGCGGAATAGATGCCATGTATTATGTGGCGCAGGTTGTGCCGGGGTTAAATATACCCGGGCTGTCGCCACCCGAACACAAACCCGGTTTTTCAACCGCTTCGCTCTATAAACCGCTCCCTTTGCCGACACCAAGGCAGATAAAAAAGGCAAACAATATGGCCGGCAAAACCGATTTTATGAATTCCAAAGCCTATATGCTTCTCGGGTTTGAATACGGGTTGTCGGGCAACAACAATTACTCCATTGGCAACAGCGGCATGCCTTCAGAATTTTTGCCGAGGACGATGGGTGCCGTTTCCTCGCAGGAGTACCGCGCCTGCCTAAGGATTGTCAAACCCACATTCCTGAAACAACGCAACAACCTGGTGGGTTACTTCTTCAACTTTGAACCTGGTGCAGCTATGGCAGACTGGACAAACAGCTCGGCTCCCGTGCGCCCTGCCTCAATTACAAACCCTGCAACGGTGAACATGGGTGAGAGCGGAGGGGTGGTGGAACCTGAATTTTATGCCTCATTCGGTTTCAGTTATACCTATTTGTTTACAAGCAACATCGGCATCACCGCTTATTACGGTCCCGGCATCAACCTTACCATACCCGGCTATTCCATTCAAAACGGCGCAGTAGATTCACTGCTTGGCACCCAGGCCAATTTAACTTACCAGAGGAATGTCGCATTCTTCCAGTCGCTCGGCATAGCCTTCAAGCTTAAGGCGTTTTATCTTGCAATTGATTACCGCTTTATTAACTCCATGAAGGTATATTATCAAATTCCCGATAACATTGTACAGGGGACTTCAGGATCCAGTTATGCAAACGTACCCGGCACATGCAGGCGCAATTCCTTATCGCTTGTTATAGGAGTGGTATTGTAAAGATTTAATTTACTTGCGGCGAAACCCTGCATAACACGAAACCGGGCGGTTACTGTTCTGGTTCCGGCGTAGAAGTATGCATACGCTATTAAAGGTTTACATATTGATTAAGCAGGTGACTGGTGAACTACGGAAGCTGAAATTCTGTAATTTAGAGGATGCCTTCGGCCTGCAATTTACCTTGTATCCCAATTCTGATTAAAAAAAACAGCAAATCATGAACTTCATAAAACCCAATGCACGCGTTTGCATTATCAAAGCAGTATTAAAAAGCTATTTGCTTTTAATCATGTTATCGGCATTGCATTCTGCTAAAGCACAGACTCCCGCCAGGGATACCTCGCGGTTTCTTCACATCATCAAGCCGTATATACTGCCCTGTTCTTCCATGTTTGTATCCGGCCTGCTCGACGGCACTATTGAAACCATTAACTACCATTATTACAATGGCTTTAAACTTGTGTTTCCCAAAGCCAATGACCAGTTCTGGAATCCGGCGGTAAGCTGGACAAACAAGTACAAGGACCATAACGCGGCCCTGGGTCCGAAATTTCCGGGCAGCACCACCGCGTTCGTTTTTACAACTGATGCCTACCATGCCCTGCGCACCGCCCGCAATTTTATTGATTTCGGAACCATTACCTATTACATAAACCGTTCGTGCAACCAAACCCGAAAACCGCCATTCAGGAAATACCTGCTCGATGCCCTTATTATTGCAGCCTCGCACGCCCTCGGGTTCACCGCGGCATATTCCGTGATATTCCGCTGAAAAGAAACTGCATCATTAATTCTTGAATATCGCGCTTTCCGCGTACTCACACAATATTCCTAATTTTGCAGTGATTAATTAAGAAACCAAAGGATGAAGCTGCCAAAAAAATCGGGCTTTATAGTTATTGCCGCCGTCGGACTAATGTGCGCCTGCTCGCCAAAGGTATATTACAAGGCAGCCTGGCAGACGGCCCCTGTTACCGCCGACGGCAAGCTGAACGAGTGGCCGCATCCGCTGAAATACTACGACCCGGTAAGCAAATGCAGCTTCAGCATATCCAACGACAACAGCAACCTGAACATGTGCCTTGAATTTACCGACCGCGAGGTTATTAAGGGGCTGGTGGAAAGGGGGTTGCAGATCTGGCTTGATACCACAGGCAAAAAGAAAAAAGTTATTGGTATACTTTGTCCGCTGCCGCATGTAAATACCGGAAGAAACATTCCCAAACGGCGCACAAGCGGCGGATGGGCTCCCGGAGGATACTACCCGGATACCCGTGCACATGCCGACACAGTAACTGACACCTCAAAGAAACCAAGTATAAGAACCATTTTTCTTGAGAGCGCCAAAAAGATTCACGTTACCGGTTTCCGAACCGTTGCCAACGGCATCCTCGACCTCCGCAACGACAATTCGGGCATAGATATAGGCATTACCTGGGATGAACCAAATGAACTGGTATATGAAATTACGCTCCCCTTCAGCACATTTTACCGCAATCATATAAACCCTGCCGATACATTAAAAAAGATAGGAATTACTTTCAATTTTACTTCTATACCAAAAGATTATAAGCCCGGACAGCAGAGGCAAGGCGGTATAGGGTTTATGCCCATGTTCGGCTTCGGCTTCGGCGGTTTCGGTTACGGGCCCATGGATATGATGATGGACGATTACGACTGGGGCGGAGGCAATATAGCCCCGCAGCCAAAGGATGAGACCATCTGGCTGCCCGTTCACCTTACCCTGCGGCAATAATACAATTCAGAAACGCTGTTTTCATAACGCAGTGGCTTTTTGCAGCAGAGTTCTACATATTTTGCCCGCCAAAAGGTATTATCAGTTTAAACCCAATGTTCCTGCCCATGTCATATATACCTTCGGCAGGGTTGGTAACCACTGCGGGGGTTTTACCGTAATTGGTTTTGCCTGCATACGCGCCGTTGTAAGTCCAGAAATATTGTTCGCGCGAGGTGTGGGCCATGTAGGTTGCATTTGTCAGATTGGTGCAGTTGATATAAAAGGAACAAAGTACCCTGCCATTTTTCGGATTCACTAATTTGGTGCCAATGCCTCCGTTAAACAATACGTAGGGCAGCGATGGTAACTCGTTCCATAAGGCGCTGTAAATGTTATTCTGCCCCCAGTCTTTTTCCAGCCCGAACTCAATATATGTATCCTTAAATAAATGATGCTGATGCCTGACAAGCATTATTTTAACATCGGAGGTAAGGCGTGGCGCCGGAGTAAATGGTATGTGATCGGTAGAATCGGTTTGATGAGGGAGGTAGCTGTAAATTAAGGTAAACCCGTTACGCAACTCAAACCAGGCCGCTTCTTTGGGATGGATATTGAGGTATGCCGATATGCCATCGAGAATGGCGGTATTCGATGAACCGAACTTGTAGACGGGTATGCCGAAGTGAAGGGAGTCGCCGCCGGACAAACTCGGAATGCGCGTGGCAAAAATGAAATTGTTGATGAAATTATAAAAACAATCGGCTTCGAAATCGAAATCGGCTCCGCGATAGCCGTAGCCCGCATCGGCTTCGTACCCTTGTTCGCCTTTCAGGTTAGGGTCGCCCTGCTTGTACATTTGTGCCGGATCGGCTTCGTTGCTGGCCAATTCGAGAATGGAAGGGGCGCGGTAGCTTTTCGCAAAGTTGAGTTTTATATAATTTTTATAAGGTAGCTGGTAGCTGCCGCCTATGCTTGCCGAGGTTCCGTTAAAGGTTCGGTTCAGGGCGGGAAACTGGGTATAAACAGGTCCCACTCCCTGCGCACTGGCAGGTACTATTTCCTGGCTCCCGGTATTGTCGTATGCCAGATACATAGGCTGACCGGCCATATACCTGAAGTCGTAGCGCAATCCGCCGCTTAGGGTAAGGTTCTTCCAGTCTTTTTGCAGAATGGCGTAGCCTCCGGCGTCGAAGTCGGTGTAGTTCGGAATTTCAAAAATGCCTGTATAGGGCGAAGGCGGTTCCGCTGAATTCGTGTTCCACTCGTACATGCCGTTTATCCCGGTAGTAAATTTAAGCCCGGTGCTGTCGCCCGCTATGCTGTATTTAAGCGAATAGGGCAGGTCGTGCACCGTCATGCCTTCCTCGGGTATGGTTCCGGTATCTATTTCCTGCCTTTGGCTTTGTGTATAGCCTAGGTCGGCTTCTATATTGCCCTTGCCGGCATTTATATTGTTCTGCCACCAGGTTGATACATGATCCATAATTTCATATACAGATGCAAGCCGTGCGTTGTACGATAGGTAATTGGCCGTGGTGGGGTACACCTGCCCGGTGCCGGGTATTAGCTGCCCGATTAAGGAGGGCGAAGGGGCATTAGCAGCCGTATAATATTGAGGATTGCCACCGGAAGCTAAAGCCTGCGGCACGTCAAATTCAAATTGCCTTGTGGCGCTGTCGCGGTTGCCGTCGGGTATCTCTGCCTCGCGGTGCAGCAGGCTGAACGATAATCGGCTGTAGCCCCAGTTCCTGTTCAATCCGAGGGTAAGCCTTACATTTTCCTGGTTCCAGGCGGTGCCCCAAACGTATCCGTCTGCCGGATTGCTGTAACAGTGGGCTGCTTCTTCGCTTGCCCTAAGATCCCAAACAAAGCCATGGTGGTTGCCGCCCACATCCAGCGAGTTTCCTATCATGCCGCTATTGGTCTGGTATTCCGACAGCACACTGCCCTGTGTGGTGCCGTCGTAGGGAAATGGTTTCGACTTGAAGCTGACAACGCCCGCAACTGCATAATTGCCATATTGTAGCGATGCCGGTCCCCTTATGATCTCTGCGTCGTAAACGGCATAGGGGTCTATAAGTATCCCGTGTTCGTCGCCCCACTGGAAGTCTTCCTGCCTTTCGCCGTCGAACAATGTAAGCACGCGGTTGTACCCCAGTCCGTTGATCTCCGGTTTGGAAATGCCGGGGCCGGTGGTTATCTGGTTCACGCCCGGTTCTCTGGCAATGGCGTCAACCACGTTGGTGGAAGCCTGTTCCAGCAGCGCCTGATGTGTAACCAGGGTAACAGGTACCGGTGAGCGCTTGGTGTTTGTAAGGTTGCCGAGTGCCGTTATCACCACTTCTTTCTCGGAAGAGGCGGACGGCGACAGAATGAAGTTTTTAACCACATCGCTTTCTTTAATTTTTATCTGATTTGTTATGGTGGCATATCCAAGCATCTGCACCTGAACCTGCCAGGTGCCTTTGGGTAGGTGCGGTATTTTGTAGTTCCCGTTTATATCCGATGTTGCCTGTAATTTAAGCTGCGGTATAAAAATTATTGCGCCCGGAACCGTTTGGCGGTTTGATGAGTCGCTTATCACCCCCTTTAGTGTTTGCGCCCCGGCCGGAAAGTATATGAGTACAATCAATATTATGGTAAATAGCTTTTTCATAAAAGATGGTGAAAAAATATCTGTGATTTAATAAACATCTCCTAAAACCTCTGAAAGACAGAAGCAGGAATCCCCAAAAAGGGTAGGATGCGGATAAGATCAGACTAAAGCGGGCGGCCCTTTGTTCAGGAAAGCGGCAGCAGGGATAGCCGCATATTGCCCTTCGGTAAATATAACCGGAACTAGGAACGGGTTAGGGGCGGCAGGTGTTTTTAATGAGGTAAAATCACCTTCGAAAAAGGAAAAGCAAAAATCGCATACATAACAATGATGCTCAAGGTTGTGATAATGCTTCTCGCTAAGTGAATGGCAATGGGAATCGCCAAGATGCAGTATGTCGTGAACTCCCTTTTCCGCTGTGGCGAAGAGGAAGATACTTAACAGGAATAATGAGCAGTATTTTTTAAAGGAAGCAGACATAAAGAATGACAAAGATACAATTTAAGCGGCATATCGCACCTGTTTATTCCCCGCCGTGGCAAACCAGATAAAGGTGCGGGTATTTTTACTTTGCGGCTTTGAGCGCCGCTGCAGCCTTTGCAGGCTTTTCTGCCAGGGCAGTGTCTATGCTTATTTTAGCATCGAGGGCAATAAGGCCCTTGCCGTCCTCAAGTACCTTAATGGGGTTCAGGTCCATTTCTTTTATTTCGGGAAAATCGGTTACGAGCTGCGAAAGTTTTAACAGATAGTCTGCAATAGAGCTGATATCGTACGAAGCCTGCCCGCGGTAGCCTTTCAGTATGCGGTATCCTTTAATTTCCTCTATCATGTTTATTGCGTCTTCCCTTACCAGCGGAGCCAAACGGAATGACACATCTTTGAATATCTCAACAAATGAACCGCCCAGGCCGAACATGATCAAGTGGTTAAAGCCTTTGAATGCTTTAACTCCGGCAATAATTTCTATGCCTTTGGAAGTGGAAAATTCTTCCACTACAAAGCCGCTTGTGGTGCATTCCCGGCATTTGGTTTTTATGTTTTCATTAATTTCGGCGAAGGCCGCTTTAACCTGACTATCGTTTTGCAAATTGATACTCACCCCGCCCACGTCGGTTTTGTGGATAATGTCGGATGACACAATCTTGAGCGCCACCGGATACCCAATTTCATTGGCGGCAGCAATGGCTCCGGCTGCCGATTCCACTAATTTATATTTAATTGTATTGATGCCGTATGCCTTCAGTACGCTGTACGATTCAGGTTCGGTTAGTCGGTTTCTGCCTTCGGCGCCTATCCTGTTCAATATCTTCTTCACCCTGCCGGTATCTGCCGCATACCTTTCAATCTTCCCTTCGGGCTGCTTTATCCATTTATAATACTTCATCATGGTTGCAAGCACCCTTACATTTATCTCCGGAAAATCGAAATTGGGTATGTTTCCTTTTTCCAAAATATCCTCAAAGGCAGGTTCCGGTTCAAATGATACAATGTTTGTAAGTATGGTAAGTGCGGGCACCGTTTTTGCAAAATCGACAAGCATTTTTGCCGCCTTGTTCACATCGGTTTTAACGGTTGGAGTTATGCAAATGAGCAGGGCGTCGGTATTCCGGTCTTTTGTAACAATTGCCAGGGCCTTCATGAATCTTTCCTCGTCGCTGTCGCCGGTTAAATCTACAGGGTTGCCAAGGCTTGCCGTGGGCGGCAATACTTTTTTAAGAGCCTCCTTTGTTTCATCCCGGAGCGATGCCATTTCAAGTCCGTATTTTTCGGCAGCATCGGTTGCTATTATGCCTATTCCTCCTGCATTGGTAAGCACGGTCATGCGGTTGCCTTTCGGAACTTTCATGCTTGTAAAACCTTTAGCGCATTCGAAAACCTCATTAAGCGAAGCAACCCGTATTACGCCGCACTGGGCGAAAAGGGAATCGTATGCCACATCGGAGCTTGACAGGGCGCCCGTATGCGAATGAGCTGCAATGGCTCCCTTTGCCGATGTACCCGACTTGATTACAATTATCGGTTTCTGCATGCGTGCAGCCCTGTGCGCCATGGCGTGGAACCGGTCCGGGTCCTGTATATCCTCAATATACATGGTTATTATTTTTGTCAGCTCGTCGTCAATGAGATATTCGAGTACATCGCTTTCGTCAATTACCGCCTTGTTGCCTATGGAAGCAAATTTGGAGATGCCGAGGTCGTGCTGATGGGCGTACCCCATTGCTACAATGCCTATTGCGCCGCTTTGCGAAACAAGCGCAATGTTCCCGGCTTTGGGCATGCCGAATGCGAAATTTGCATTCAGCCCTATATTTTTTGCTGTGTTCACTATCCCCAGACAATTTGGCCCTATTATTTCAATGTCATTCTTTATGGCGGTTTCAACAAGCCTGTTTTCAAGCTTTTTGCCTTCTTCTCCTACTTCTTTGAATCCGGCGGTGATTATAACCACCCCTTTTACCTTTTTAAGTGCGCATTGCAGCAATACGTCTTCCACCACCGGCGCCGGAATACAGAGTACGGCAAGGTCTACCGCATCGGGTATGGCGGTTATATTATTGTATGCGCGTACGCTAAGCACGCTTTTGTATTTTGGGTTTACCGGGTAAACAGGCCCGTTGAACCCGGAATGGAGTATGTTTGAAAATATGGAATTGCCGATTGAACCGGGAAGCTCTGATGCACCAATCACGGCTGCCGATTGCGGTTCAAAAACTAACTTAAGATCATGTTTCATAGGATTGCTTTTATTTTTCCTGTCTGTTGGAACGTATTGCGGATATGCATTTCATCTTCATGGCCGCCTGTAATTGCACCCTCTTTATTGCCGCCTTTTCCGGAATTTCCCCAAGCAGGTTAGTGCATTTCTCCATCACGTTTACCGGTCTGTTTAACGAGTATTTCGCAAGTTACTGCATTGCCGTATATGCATTTATGATATTCATCAGAGTTATCAACATTAAATTATCCAATTGTGCTTATTTGTTCTCGCAGAATGCAAGGTGCATGAAGAAAATGGTATCACATATCCGGGTATGAATAAAGGCGGGTTTTTTAACACCCGCCTTCGGCACATGACATTGTTTGGCCTTATATGCAGCCAGTCGTAATGCGGTTACCAGGCCGATGCCATACTTTCTGTGCGCCCGTGTTTTTCATAGCGTTTGCCCAGCGCCTGAATGGTTTTAAGCACGTTGCCGCCCAAATTGGTCTGCACTCCGAAATTTGCTTTGGTGCCGGCTGCCTTGGCAATTATGTGATGTAGTGACAGGATGCCGGCAAGCCTTCCGTTTTCGTCCACTACGGGTAGCCTGCCTACATGGTTCGAACGCATTTGCTTCAATGCTTCGTCCATGCTAGCCGATTCTTTTACCGTGTGCACATGGGTGTGCATTATTTCGCTTACGGGAACATTTTCCGAGGGCGTTGTTGCGTCTTCCGACAAGGCAAGGCAAATATCCCTGTCAGTAATTATGCCAACCACTTTTTTCTGCTTATCGGTAACCGGAAGCGCTCCGCAATTACCTGCTTTCATGGTTTGCGAGGCTTCCTTCAGGCTCGATTCGGGGCTGCAGGTTTTTAAAGCCTTTGCGGTCATTAGCTCGTTTACTTTCATTGGTTTTAAGAATAATGGTTGGTAATAAAAGAACCCTGCATTATGAGGCAGAGCTCTTTGTGCAACCGGTTTGTTATGATACCTTTATTTCCTTTTTTGGTTTGGAAATTGAAACCTCCTGCTTGGGCAGGGTGAGGGTGAGCAGGCCATTGTCGTAAGCGGCGCTTATTTTTTCGGGCAGGCAATTTTCCGGCAGGCTGAAACTGCGTGAAAAGGCGTTGTAGGAGAACTCCTTTCTAGTGTAGTTCTTGCCTTTCTCTTCCTTTTCATTTTCCTTTTCCGAACTGATGGTAAGCACCCCGTTATCTACTTCCACTTTGAAATCTTTTTTCTCCATTCCCGGGGCTGCCATCTCAATTTGAAAATTGTTGGAGGTTTCAACAATATTCACCGAAGGCACGCCTTTTGTAAGCCCGTTTCCGGTAAGTCCGCCATCCCAGTTAATAAGGCTTGGGAATGTGAAAAAATCATCGCTGAATAAATCGGTTGACAAGGTGGGAAGCAACCGTCCTGTTTTTGTTAATGAAAGAGCCATATTGTTTAGGTTTTATGGTTATAAAATAATTGAGTTATGACGCAAATGTATTTCAGGGGCTATAGTCTGTAAATGCTATGCGTCAAAAATCAAAATGACATTTGTCATTCATAACACATCAGGGGCTGCAAGGCGTGGTTACAAACTGTTTTTGTATGCTTTTGCAGGAACCCTGCCATTCTGCCCTATGCTGAATTCTTTCAGTTTGGCGGTTACTTCCTTCAGGCGGTTGTTCACCAAAAATTTGACTGTGTTCGGTTCATATTCTCCTTTGGAGTCCGCCGTGCCGGCGTGCATACCTGTCAATATCTCAATTCCTTCGTCAATGTTATTCACTGCCCAAATCCTGAATTTTTTTTCATTCACAGCGTCAATAATATTTTTTTTGAGCATGAGGTGGCGCACATTCTGTAAGGGAATTATAACGCCCTGGTTTCCTGTCAGGCCTTTTAGCCGGCATACCTCAAAGTAGCCTTCTATTTTTTCATTTATGCCTCCTACCGCCTGCACCTCGCCTTTTTGATTTACGGATCCGGTTACGGCAATGCCCTGTTTTATAGGAATGCCGCCCAGGCTTGACAGTATGGCATACAGCTCGGTGCTTGAGGCGCTGTCGCCGTCAACTCCGGCATAACTTTGTTCAAAGACTATCCTTGCTGAAATGCTAACGGGGGTTTGCTTTCCGAATTGCTCGTAAAGGTATCCCGATAGTATCATTACGCCTTTGCTGTGTATGGGTCCTCCGAGTTTTGCCTCCCTTTCTATGTCAATTATTCCATCCCTTCCCATATCGGTGCTCACCGTTATTTTATTCGGATGCCCGAAGGCTATATCGCCTATGTCTATTACCGATAATCCGTTCACCTGTCCTGTTCTTTCTCCTTCCGTTTCAATGGATATGCTGCCTTCTTTAGTCATGTCGTTCAGTTTTTCCTGAAGCAGGTTCGAGCGGTAGAATTTTTCTTCAATGGCTCGTTCTATATGCAGTGCGGTTATTTCGGCGGTCCCTTCCAGTCCGGCATAATAGGAGGCCTCACGCAGTATATCGGCTATTTTACCGAAGCGGGTAGAAAGTTTCTCCTGATGTTCTATAAGCCTGCAACCATACTGTAGTATCCTTTCAACTGCCGGCTTGCCTGCCGGGAGCAGCTTTTCTTCCTTTACCAGCTTGCCTATAAAACCGGCATAGCTTTTTATGGCGCTTTCGTTCAATTCCATGGCGGTATCAAAGTCAGCCTTTATTTTGAACAATTCCCTGAACTCGTTGTCGAGTTCATACAGCAGGGAATATATGTGGCTGTCACCCATGAGTACCACTTTAATGTTCAGGGGAACGGGTTCGGGCTTAAGGGTTTTTGCCGATAAAATACCGAGTGAATCCGTTGCCTCTTCTATTTCAATATGTTTACTTTTAAGGCATCGTTTAAGGCTGTCGTAGGCAAGGGGGTTGCGCAAAAGTTCCAATGCCGGCAGAACGAGGTAGCCGCCGTTGGCGCGGTGCAGCGCCCCCGCCTTAATCAGGCTGAAGTTGGTAAGCAGGGCGCCAAACCTTGATTCTTTTTCCATTTTCCCCACCAGGTTGGTGAAAGTGGGGTTGGGTTCAATGATAAGAGGTGCACCTATCATATCGGTATTGTCAGTAAGGATGTTTACATCGTATTTTGCCAGCAGCGATTCTTCGTCGTTCTCGCCGCCGAAAAGAGCCTTTGCCTGATTTTGCTTGCTTTCCCCGTCCAGGAACGCCGGAATATTATGCAGAATGTCTTCTTTAATCTCATCAAGGTATGTTACAATATCACCCAGGCTTTGGTATGCCGATTTGCGTTCCCGTATAAGGGCATCAATGGCAAACAGAGCCGCTTTCCGGCCGAGGTCGTCAATCTCTTCCTGCGCTGCTTTTTCAATTTTGCGCCTTTCATCCAGGTAGTTGTCGAGTCTCTTGTTGAATTTTTCCTGTTTTTCTCGAATTGCTTTTATCTCCTTGTCAGTAAGTTTCCCTGCCTCCGTTTCATCGATGGCTTTCCCGTTTTTTACAGGTATAATAAAAATACCCATTGGCGATGTACGGAAGGTGAGGTTTTCTTTTTTTGCTTCTTCGTCCAGCACAGATAAAAGTTCATTCTGCTTCCTTTTCATTTTATCCACTATCGCTTCTCTGTGCTCCGAAAATTCTTCGCTGGTGAATGCTTTTTTGAGGGCGCTCCGCGCTTCATCTATCAGTTTTTTAATATCGCTCCTGAAATTACGTGCATGCCCTGCCGGAAGGCTTATGATTTTCGGCCTATATGGGTCGCCGAAGTTGTTTACATAGCACCAGTCGCTGGGAGCAGGCTGCAAACCGGCGCGTTTGCCTAAAAATTGCTTAATGGCTGTTAGCTTACCGGTGCCGGCAGCTCCGGAAACGAAAATATTATAGCCGACGTGACTGATGTTCAAGCCTGTTTCAAGTGATTTGACGGCGCGGGGCTGTCCAATAATATCATCTTTTTCGGACAATATTGCCGCATCGCTCAAAAAATTCAGATCGAAAGTTTTGCAAAGGGATGCTGCATCCAAGGGTTCTTTCATGTATATGTCTTTTAAAACATGACCAATATCCTGATTTTGGCGACCCGTAGGCATGAAAATTGTCACGGAAATAGATGAGAATTATCAAATTTTGATGCTCCGATGCCCTAGGTTTCAGTAATGTCTTTGCCGGCCTTATCCTGTAACAAATCATTCCTTACTTTTGTGCCGGAATTGAACACGGGAAGCAAAGCCATTTCCGCAAACAGAACCAATAACTTAAACTATCATGAACAACTTACAGCAGGAACCTGTACTTAAAGTAAGGCAACCCGCCATATTAAGATTATGGCATTGGTCTAATTTCATTGTAATACTATGCTCCCTTAGCACCGTTATATTCGCGAAAACCCTTCTGCATGCCAATAATAATATTGAAATGGTGCAAAAAAATCTGGAGGAAAGCAACATAACTGTAACGGCCGCACAGGCAAGGTCGGTGGCCCACGATTTCAACGATCTGGCCTGGCATTGGCATGTTTACTTTGGCTATTTTATCGCCTCTTTATTATTGTTCAGGATACTGTTTGAATTATTCCGGCCCAAGGATCAAAGACTTATTCCCTTGATAAAGAAGTCGCTGGGTTACCTGAAGATGCCTGCTGCCGATAAGGCACGGGGAAAGCATTACTTCATGGTAAGGTGCGCCTATCTCTCTTTTTATCTGATCCTCTTCGCCCAGGCATGTACGGGCCTTTTTATGTCTTATTCCGACGACGTGGAGAGCCTGAAAGCCATAAGGCACCAGGTGAGCAACGTTCATGCGGTTCTAATGTGGTTCATCATTGCCTTTATCGTGGTACATATAGCAGGCGTTGTTAGGGCGGAATTTACGCGGGAAAACAGAGGGATAGTGTCGGATATGATCAACGGCGGAGGGCAGGATGCTTGAGTGGTGCCTACTAAAGAAAATTGACTGATGCGGGAATGTTGCGCTTAAGCGGCTGGGGTAGCACTGCTGCCTTACCGTTCAATGTGCCTGCGAATTAAGTATCTGATTGCCGGCAACTCTGTTCTGCAGCATGTTCAGGTAATCTAAAGCAAGCTGCCTGCCTCCTATTTCATAAGATTTTTGGGCAAAGCCTATGGCGCTGTCCAGATTACCATTTATTTCCTGATTAATTGCAAGATCATAATATGCCCTTGCGCATAATTTGCGTTTGGGGTTGTTAATCTCATTTTGCCAGATCTTTGCTGCACTGTTCCAGTCGCCTGCGTCTGCCATGCGCCGTGCAATTTTAAAGTTGCGGTTTCCTCTTATATAAAAATCGCGCCATACGGAAACTATAGTCGGAATAACCCTTGAGGCATAGGTCTGCCCCATGTCGTAGCTGGTATTCCTGATGGTTTCCTTATGGTTCATTAAAGACGATGTAACGTTATTACCAAGTGTATATTCATCAAGGATAGAGCGGCTCTGGGGATAATAAATACGCCATCCTGTTTTTACAATGGTTCCTTCTGTCCCGCTGCCGGCAAGCGCATCGGGTCCTGCATTCAGCAGGGTCATGGCCGAGCCAACCACGTTCACTTTGGTGTCGGTATGAAAAAGTTCCAGAGAGAACAGCACGTCCACTTTGTTGTTGCTGCAAATCTTCTCTATTTCCGTCCATGGCAAGGGGGCCGGGAATGCATTCGGATGGCTGTTAATAAGGTGCAGCGAATCGAAAGATTCAACTTTCGGAAAGATATTGCTTTGAATCAAAGCTGCTTTTAACCCGCTGATGCAATTCATGCTGCATTCTTTATCCAGCAAAGGGCTTTTCTCGGAAATTATATTGTCGATGGATCGGCGAACGTTGTTCGAATCAGATATGATGCTGCGGTTTACTATGCCAACTCTTTTCACACCATTTGGTATGGTTACATAGGCAGGTTCGGTTACGTTAAAATATACGCCTTCGGTGCATGAGGAGCATAATGCCATACAAAGTATGACAGGGATGAAAATATTGCTCCGGTATCGCTTAATAATATTCATCGTGCAAAGATAGTTATTAAATACGCTGTGCCGTTTACGGTTCAGGCCCGGGCATGGCGTTTAAGGGTTTGGTGATTTTGCCAGAAGGCTGGTACAGTGCGCCTTTATCATTATATCAACGCAAAGAAAAAAAGCATTCACGGTTTAATAGAATGAGAGTAATTTTGCAACCGAAACTGTGAGAACCATCAAACTTTTCCTCGCGCCGCTTGCGGTAATTATAGGGCTGGCACTGGCGGCTAACCTGTTCAAACTGCTTACCGTACCGATGTCGCAATACCTGCTTATAACGGCTACCTGCCTGGGAATGATTCCACTCGGTTATGGGTCTTGTAAGTTTGCTGGGCAGCGCACTCATACACCAGCTTAGTTCAGCACTTGTAATTGTTAATACTTTGAGGCTCTTTGTGCCGCGACGGAAGTTAATACACTTTATAAGGTGCCTGCAATACAAAGTAATTTAATAAGCATTCCGTAAATGATAGGTTATTTAAAACACCCCATACGTTATTATCTGCCGCCGGACACCGACATTTTAACGCCGGTTTTTTCAAAGCGGGCCGTAAAATGCCTTAGGTAGCGCGGGGCTTCTGTTATCTTATACCCCGAAACTTTTTCCCTGTCCTCAAGCAGTTTATCGAACACCTCTATAACATACTCAATATGGCTTTGGGTATATACGCGCCTCGGTATGGCAAGCCTTACAAGCTCCATGGCCGCCGGCACAAATTTCCCTTTGTTGTCGGTGTGGCCGAACATAACGGAGCCTATCTCGCAGGAGCGTATGCCGCCCTTCAGATAAAGTTCGCAGGCAAGGGCTTGTCCAGGAAAGTTTTCAACCGGTATATGAGGGTAGAATTTTTTTGCATCAATGTACACTGCATGACCGCCTATAGGCATCATCACGGGTATTCCCTTTTGATGAAGCTTGTTGCCAAGATAGGCAGTGCTTTTTATCCGGTAGTTCAGGTAGTCGGGGTCGAATACCTCCTCAAGCCCTGTGGCAATGGCTTCCATATCCCTGCCTGACAAGCCGCCGTAGGTAATGTATCCCTCGCCAATGATCAGGGACTCCCTGCACTTGTCTGCAAATGCCTTGTCGTGCATGGCGAAAAAGCCCCCCATGTTCACCAGAGCGTCTTTTTTTGCGCTCATTACACTCGCGTCGGCAAGTGAGAACATCTGGGTGGCAATTTCCTTATAGGTCATATCTTCAAAGCCCTTTTCATCGCGTTTTATAAAGTAGGCGTTCTCTGCAATGCGGCAGCAGTCCAGAATGAACATAATGCCGTTGAGCCGGCATAAGGCGCCCACTTCCTTAGCATTCTGCATGCTTACGGGCTGGCCTCCGCTGCTGTTGTTGGTAACGGTTAATATTACGGCTCCTATGTTCTCTTTTCCGTGTTTGCTTATCAGCTCCTTCAGCCTGCCCACATCCATATTGCCTTTGAATGGCTTGTTCAGAGCCGTATCTGACGCTTCCGGAACAGGAATATCAATAGCTTCGGCGCCTGTTACTTCTATATTGGCGCGGGTGGTGTCAAAGTGGGTATTGCTAATGAACACCTTGCCTTTACCGCCCAGGGCTCCATAAACAATTCGCTCTGCTGCGCGCCCCTGATGGGTAGGGAAGATATATGGGTAGCCGGTAAGGTTATATATTGCCTCACGCATCCGTATCCAACTTTTCGATCCCGAATAGGCTTCATCGCCTAACATGATACCGCTCCATTGCCTGTCGCTCATGGCCGATGTGCCGCTATCGGTCAGAAAGTCTATGATTACATGATCGGCTTTCAGTCCGAACAGGTTGTACCCTGCGTCTTTCAGGTGCATCTCCCGTTCCTCGGGCGTGGTAATGCGTATCGGTTCTACGACTTTTATTTTAAACGGTTCAATTATTGTTTTAAAACCCATATCGGTTGCTATTTTTATGGTGATGGTATTATTTGCCCTTTATGTAAGTCGTTTTTCTGTTCAGGTTGCCGTAAGCCTGTATTTGAATCCATATATGAATGGGCGTGTTCATTTTTTTGCAGCACGTTTTCACTTCGCAAAATAGCGCTTCTTAACCTTAAAAAATGATGATTTTAATCATAATTCCGGAAAAATACCGGTGAAGGAATTGTGGCTAATGGAATTCTGCCATGAGAGAATTTTAAAAGTAGTTCACTTTTCGAGATGCAAACACCGATGACAATAATCATGGATATTGACTAAAAAGAAAGTTAAGTTCGCCATACCAAATGAATAAAACAATGAAAACACTCGAAAACAAATCGGTAATAATAACCGGCGCAGGATCCGGAATGGGCAGATCAATGGCCTTGCTGTTTGCCTCGGAAGGCGCAAAGGTGGTGGTGGCCGACCTTAAAGCCGACAGGGTGGAAGCGGTGGTTAAAGAAATTGCTTCAAAGAACGGTACAGCCATAGGCTTTGCCGGCAACATAGCCAGAGAAGAGGATGTGAACAAACTGATGGATGCCTGCATGGCGAAGTACGGCACGATAGATGTGCTGGTGAATGATGCGGGTATAATGGACGACTTTACGCCGGTGGCCGATGTAACCGATGAGTTGTGGAACAGGGTAATGGGTGTAAACCTTTTTGGTCCCTTTTACACCTGCCGCCTCGCTGTAAGGCAAATGCTGAAACAGGGCAAAGGCGCCATCGTGAACGTATCGTCGATAGGCGGCTTGCAGGGAGCCAGGGCCGGAGCGGCCTATACCGCATCCAAGCATGGCCTGGCGGGGCTTACCAAAAATATCGGCTTCATGTACGGAACAAAAGGAATACGCTGCAACGCCATAGCTCCGGGCGGAGTAAATACAAATATCATGGAAGGAGCCAGCCCGAACAAATTCGGTTTTGAGAGAATAAGCACCGGAATGGCTTCCAATTTGAGAATGGCGGAGCCTGCCGAAGTAGCCGAACTCGCCCTCTTTCTGGCTTCAGATAAGGCAAGCAATATCAACGGAACGGTAGTGGTTGCCGACGGAGGCTGGACAGCCTTTTAAAACATACTCTTTGGAAACAGGGGCTTGCCGTGTTCACCTGTAATGATCAGCGACAGCTCCCAGGCGCCCCTGCCCTGGGTAAAAGCGCTCAAATATGAAGTGTTTACATCGTAGCTGATGCGGAACTCGTCCTGCGCCACCCGGATTCCGGCCTGAATTATTACTGCATCCTGGTCGCGGAAACCTATGCCCAGCATAGGGGTGTAGTTTGAATTTTGAATGTGGTAATACCCGAGTATGTCGCCGAAAAGTTCGTTGGCTCCCGCTGCTTCCATATATAAAAAATCTGGAGTAAATGTAAATTGATCGCTTACCTTGATGTCGCAGCCTGCATTGATAAGAAACTGAAGTGGCATGCGGGAAGGTATGGAGGTGAAGGACTCATTCGGTTCTGTTACATGCTGTATGGTAAATCCGGCAAAAGGGTTGAACCGTTTGCTCGTATCAATGAATTTGTAAAATAATCCGTAGTTGGCGTCAAAGTTTAGCACGCTTGTTTTGGGGAAAATCTCACCATTGGGCAGGTTCTGGTCAAAACCGCCCTGGGCAGGCGAATACTGGTTGTCGAAGGTAAAACTGTTCGGATCGAAGAACTTGTTGAAAAAGCCCATCTGCAAGCCGGTGGTAAGATAATGCTTGTGGTTGGTATTGTGCAAAATGTTGTATGCCCCGGACAGCATCAGGTTAAAAGTATTGAAGTACCCCGCAGGCGCACTGTTATCCACCAGATAAGCCCCGAAACCGAAATTTTTGTTCCACTTCCTGAAAGGCATGTCGTAACCCAGGTAAACAGTGGAAAAGGGCTTGCCTATGGCTCCCCACTGCGAGCGGTCGTCGTTGTACATGCGGTAGTCGCCGTTCTGCCCTTCGTACATACCCGTAAGCGCAGGGTTGATGTACATGGTTGCCATATCAAACTGCGAAAGATGAAAATCGTCCTGCGCCAGCAACAGGTTTGCACATGCAAACTGAAATACAATTCCGGTAATCAGTACTCTTATTTTCATATCAGGCTCTGTTCGGTTTGCTTGCAATTAGTTTTGGTTACTTCAATATCGTTATATCGCCTGTCATTTTCCATTTTCTGCCATCGGTGGTGGTTGCCACAAGTGTCCATACATATACTCCTTCGGGCTGTTTCTGTCCCTTGAAGGTTCCGTCCCAGCCAATGTTCTGGCTGTTGGTTTCGAATATCTGGTTGCCCCACTCGTTGAATACCCTGAAATCAAGCTGGCTGAACGGCCCTCCCTTTACAAAGAGTATATTATTGACGTTGGCGCCAGGGGTGAATCCTGATGGTACGGCAGGCGGATTTATCGCACCGCCTTCGGCGCAGTTATTCACGGTAACCGTATCGGTAAAGGAAGCGGTACATCCCGAATCGGTGATTACCGAGAGGGTAACTGTGTACGTTCCTGCATTTGAATAACCATGATCGAAACGCGGGGCCCCGGTTAGTGTGTCGCCGTCGCCGAATATCCATTGCCAGCCTGTTACTGTTCCGGGCGGTGGGTTTACCGTGGATATATCGGCAAACCTTGCCGAGTCGGGACAAGCCGGAGTGGCTGTGAAACCGGCTGCCGGAACAGGGTTTACATAAATGCTGAACGATACGGTATCGGAACATCCCGCCGAGGTGGTCACGACATGTGTTATGGTCTGCATGCCGGCCGAAGCGAATACATCGGAGGTATCCTTGCTATTAGATGATCCGTTCGAAAAATTCCACAGCCATCCTGTAATGCTTCCGTGCGAAACGGTGGAAAGGTCGGTAAAACTTACGGGAATGTTTACGCAGGCCTTGCTGCTTGCAAAGTTGGCGGCAGGTTTCGAGTCTATCGTAACCAGGAGGGAGTCGCGCACCGGATTACAGTTTCCGTTACCTGTGGTTACCAGCTTAAGCCAAACCGAGCCCGAAGCGGTATCGCCCGTTCCCGGTATATAGGAGGCATTCAGCGCCGAGTCGTTCGGGGTAAATACCCCGTCGCCCGAAGTAGTCCACCTGGCTCCGCCTGCCACAGTTACCG
This sequence comes from Bacteroidia bacterium, assembly GCA_013044305.1. Taxonomy (GTDB): domain Bacteria; phylum Bacteroidota; class Bacteroidia; order JABEUT01; family JABEUT01; genus JABEUT01. Next base: position 3,622 of record JABEUT010000028.1, on the reverse strand, counting down.
AAGCATTCAGCAGAACCGCGTTGCCTGCGCATATCGTTTGATTGGGACCGGGCACAATAACCGGCGCCGCATTATACAGGATACGCAAGGTATCGGTAACCTGCCTGCACGAATTGGTTGCAGTAAGTACAAGAATTACCGAATGCGCCGCCGTATCCGCAGGGCTTGAGTTATAAACCGCATTGAGCGCCGTGTCTTTCGGGCTGAACGTGCCGCTACCGCTCGTGCTCCAGATGCCCGTTCCGCCGCCCCCGATAACAGAGCCGTTCAGCGCAACATTGGCATTGTTGGCACAAACAAACAGGCTATCAGCTCCGGCATACACCGTGGGTATAGTGGTAATTTTTATCAGCACGGTATCCGAAACGGCGGTGCAATTGCCGTTGTGCGTGGAAGTGAAAACGAGCTTAACCAATTTAGCAGCCGTGTCGGCATTGCTTAGGTTATATATGGCGTTCAGCGTGGTATCCGAAGGGCTGAAGGTGCCGCTGCCCAGAGTACTCCATAAGCCTGTGGTTGAACCGCCTGATACCGTTGCGTTTAGCTGTGCCGTTAGCGTGCCCGTACAGATGTAGATTGGTGTGCTTACCCTTACTATGGGCGACTGGCTGAATGTGATCACTATGGATTTCTTTACTGCCTTGCAGAAGCCGTTGCCGGTGGAAGTAAGTGTCAGGGTTACCGCGCCGGCTGCCGTATCTGCCTGACAGGGAACATAACGCGCATTCAGTACCGAGTCGTTGGGCAAAAATGTGCCGCAGCCGCTCGTGGACCATTTTCCGCCGGAGGCATGAAGAACTCCGCCCGATAACATTACCGTATCATTGTTCTTGCAAATGGTTTGGTTGGTGCCGGCATCTACAATAGGATCGGGAAGCACAGTAATGATGATGGAGTCTTTGGCTGCAAGGCACCCGCCGTTGAAGATGGAGGTAAGTATAAGTTTTACATTAATTACCGCAGTATCGGCATCGCTGGGTATATACCAGCCGTTCAGGGCGGAGTCGTTCGGCACAAAAACACCTGTACCGTTGGGCGTTGACCATACGCCTTTGCCCCCACCGCCTATTATCATTCCGTTCAATTGTATCGAATCGTTGGCACAGCCGGTAAGGTTAACTCCGGCCCGGGCCACGGGCGGAATGGTGTAAAAAATGGTTACCGTATCGGCTGTGGGGAGGCAGGTGCCATTGTGTGTTGATGTAAGAATAAGCTGCACTTTACCTGCAGCCGTATCTGCATTGCTTGGGGTATAGGTTGCGTTCAAGGCAGAATCATTAGGTGAAAATGTTCCGCTGCCCAGGGTTGTCCATTTGCCTGTTGAAAAGCCTCCGCCAATTTTTCCGTTCAGTGTTGCAATCAGTGAATTATTCTTGCAGATGAACTGATTGGGACCTGCTTCCACCGACGGTGCAGGCGTTATGGTAATGATTATGCTCTTGGGTACCGGCACGCAGCCTCCTCGGGCGCTGAAAGTTAAAACAACTGTATGTGCCGCTGTATCGGCGTTGCTCGGAATGTACAGGGCGTTTAGGGTGGTATCATTAGGCGAAAATGTACCGCTGCCTCCGGTGCTCCATATCCCCCTGTTAGTAGAGGACGTGGCATGGAGGGAAACAATGTCGTTGTTGGCACAAACGGTTTGGTTGGTTCCGGCGCTGTCTTTGGGTATGCTGCTGAAGGTTAATGTTATGGTATCCGAAACGGCGTTGCATCCTCCGTTGGCTGAACTGGTAAGTATCAGTTTAACAATTTTGGCTGTAGTATCGGCAATGCTCGGATTGTAGGTGGCATTAAGGGTGCTGTCGTTTGGCGAGAATGACCCGCTGCCGAGCGTGCTCCATTTGCCTTTGCCTGTTGAGGAATACCCGTTCAGTTTGAAATCGGGGCTGCTTAGACACAGCACCGTATCTCTTCCGGCTTCGGTATAGGGTGAGGCGGTAAAGATAATCGTCATGGTATCGGTAACGGCTTTGCACAGTCCGTTTCCAGTGGTAGTAAGAATTATTTTAACGCTTCCCGAAGTGGTATCGGCCGGGCTTGGTATATAGGTGGCATTCATGTTGGTATTGCTCGGCGAAAATGTTCCCGTGCCTGTCGTTGACCATATCCCGCCGGTGGCAACCGTAAAGGTTCCGTGCAGGGCCACATTCGGGTTGTTGGCGCATGCCGATACATTATTGCCTGCCTCCGCAACGGGTGCAGGAGTAATGGTAAGGGTAAGGTTGCTGCTTACCGCCGCACAGGCTCCGTTATGCGCCGAGGTGAGGGTAAGCGTTATGGTATGTGCCGCTGTATCGGCGTTGCTTGGAACATAAATCGCGTTCAGAATGGTGTCGCTGGGTACAAAAACGCCACTGCCGCTTGTGGTCCACTTACCGAAACCTGTACTCGACGAACCGTTAAGGTGCACCGAATCGTTGTTGGCGCAAACCGTTTGATTCGCCCCTGCATTCACCACGGCGGGAGTATCTACAACCACCTGAACCGTTCCGGGTAAGCTGGTGCAGCCTGCAACGCTAACGGTTACCGAATAGGTGCCTGAATTTATGACCTGTGCATTGGGTATGTTGGGGTTTTGCAGCACGGAGGTAAAGGCGTTAGGCCCGCTCCAGTCATAGCTTGCACCTCCCACAGCAGGAGTAAAGAGGTTTAGGGTTGAGCCCCTGCAAATCGGGCTGTTGCTTGTAGGCGAAGGTTTGGCTGGAGTCGGATTAACGGTTACACTTACCATGCCGGCAGCGCTCGGGCAACCCGATACGGTTACCGTCAGCGAATAGGTTCCTGAATTGATGATTTGGGCATTGGGTATTACAGGATCCTGCAATGCGGAAGTGAACCCGTTCGGGCCGGTCCAGCTATAGGTAGCGCCGGGTACCGAGGCGGTGAATAATTTTAGCGTATCGTTGGCACAAATCGGGCTGTTGCTTGTGGGTACAGGCGTAGAGGGTTTGGGGCTTACAGTTACTGATACCGTTCCTACCGCGCTGGTACATCCTGCAACAGTTACCGTCAGGGAATAGGTTCCTGAATTTACAGGCTGTGCATTGGCTATTGACGGATTTTGCAAGGCTGAAGCAAAGGCGTTCGGGCCGGTCCAGCTGTATGTGGCTCCGGCTACCGCCGCAGTGAACAGGTTAAGGGTGGAACCCGTGCATATCGGGCTGTTGCTTGTTGGCGACGGGGTAGCGGGCGTCGGATTTACGATTACCGACACCGTACCGGTTGCACTGGTGCACCCTGCCACGTTTACAGTAAGCGAGTAGGTTCCCGAATTGATTACCTGGGCGTTCGCAATGGATGGATTCTGCAATGCCGAGGTGAAGGCGTTCGGTCCCGTCCAGTTGTATGTGGCGCCGGGCACTGCCGCTGTGAAGAGATTCAGGGTGGAGTTAGCACAAATTGGGCTGTTGCTTGACGGCGACGGCGTGGCAGGGGTTGCTTTTATGGAAACCGTAACAGTATCGGCCGCGCTGCCGCAACCGGGAACTGTTACATTCACCGTATAAACTCCCGCTGCGGCAAGTGTTACGTTTGCTATGGACGGGTTCTGCAATGCTGAAGTAAATCCGTTAGGTCCTGTCCAGTTATAAGAGGCATTCAAAATGGCAGGTGTAAATAG
>JABEUT010000218.1 GCA_013044305.1 Bacteroidia bacterium | reverse complement strand
GAGGGTTACTTTTGCTGTAGGCATAGAATATTGGTTTTAATTACGGCATAAATTTAAACTGCTTTTGCATACTGTACGCCTACATCATGCAAAATATCCTCTATTTCCGAATAAAGAACTGCATTCACCAGTTTCAGGCGGTACTCCTTAAAATTCTCCATGCCCTTAAAATAATTGGTGTAATGCCTGCGCATTTCCAGTATGCCTAGTTTCTCGCCCTTCCATTCTATAGATTTTAGCAGATGGGTCCGGCATACCTCTATTCTTTCGTTCAGGGTGGGCGGAGCGGGCAACTCACCTGTTTTTATGAACTGTTTTATCTCCCTGAATATCCAGGGATAGCCTATTGCCGCTCTTCCAATCATCAGGCCGTCTACGCCATACCGGCGTTTCATTTCTATGGCTTTTAAGGGGGAATCTATGTCACCGTTGCCAAAAACAGGTATATGCATGCGCGGGTTGTTCTTTATTTCCCCTATCAGGGTCCAGTCTGCATCACCCTTATACATCTGTTTACGCGTTCTGCCATGTATGGTAATGGCTTTTATTCCTATGTCCTGCAACCTTTCGGCTGCTTCCACCACATTTTTTGTTGAATCGTCCCAGCCGAGCCTTGTCTTTACCGTTACGGGTACCGCAACCGATTTTACTATTTGGGATGTCATGCTTACCATCTTGGGTATATCCTGCAACAGGGCTGCTCCGGCGCCCTTGCAGGCCACTTTTTTTACAGGGCAGCCGTAGTTGATGTCTATAAGCTCGGGATTGGCTTTTTCCGCAATGAGTGCAGCCTCGCGCATAGAGTCTATATTGCTTCCGAAAAGCTGAATGCCGGTTGGTCTTTCGTATTCAAAAATATCGAGTTTTTTCACGCTTTTTGCGGCGCTGCGTATCAGTCCTTCCGATGAAATGAATTCGGTGTAAAGCAGATCGGCTCCCTCCTTTCTGCATACATAGCGGAACGGAGGATCGCTCACGTCCTCCATCGGAGCAAGCAAGAGGGGAAAATCGGGTAGCTTTAAATTGCCTATGTACACTGCTCCCCTATCCCCGGAAGGAAATATTAAGTTGTTCATTTCAGTAATCCCCCTATTGGAGGGTGGAGGGGCTGTGCTCATTACTTATCGCTATTTTTGCAAATATACTCCAACTGTATGAATTTGGAACAAAACGAAACCCTTCCCTCCTTTGCCCGGCTTGGCGCCGGAAGACAGTTTGTTATCCTCATGTGCTTTTTTCTGGCGGGCCTTATTTTATTCAGCCTGCTGGGAGTACTGTGCATTACCGCGATAGCGCACGTGAGCCTGTATGATATTCAGGGCTTGAACGATTATAAAAACCCCGCATTGGTGCTCGGGCTGCAGGTAGCCCAAATTGTAAGTTCGGTAGGTTCGTTCATATTGCCCGCCCTTGCATTCGCTTTTTTGTCATCGCACAACGCCGGCGGGTACCTTCAGATTAACAACCCGGGCAAGATAACCGTTCTGCTCACGGGCGGACTTATCATGTGGTGCGCCATGCCGCTCATCAACTATCTGGCAGAACTGAACAGCCATCTGTCGCTTCCTTCATTTATGAGCGGAATAGAACAATGGATGAAGGATTCAGAAAAAAAGGCCGACGACTTAACCAACGCTTTTCTTGCACATCAGTCATTTCCGGAATTGCTTTTGAATCTGTTTATGATTGGCCTGCTCGCCGCATTCTGCGAAGAATTGTTTTTCCGCGCCACACTCCAGAAGATTATGATACAATGGACAAAAAACGTACATGCAGGAATATGGGTTACCGGCATTCTGTTCAGCTTCCTGCATTTTGAATTTTACGGGTTCCTTCCCCGTATGCTCATGGGGGTTTACCTGGGCTATCTGTTCTTCTGGTCGAAATCACTTTGGGTATCCGTTTTTGCACACTTCCTGAACAACGCCACTGCTGTGCTGTTCGCCTATATAGAGGAGCGCAACATAGTTCCCAAAGACATTGACCAGGTCGGTTCCGTCAACTCCCAGATCGTATATGTTATAGTTAGCGCAGCCATAGTGGGCCTCCTGGTTTTCCTGCTGTACCGCATAACGCACCCAAAAAACGGCGCCGGCGCCGCCATTGATTCCCCTGTATAAAAATTATTTTCAGGGTGGAGTATGTTCCTGTTGAATAATTATTACTTTTGCCCCGCATTGGTTCCGCAATGAGCGGATGAAAAGGGAACCGGGTGCAAATCCCGGACAGTTCCCGCTGCTGTGAGCTCTTTAATATGTTTTTGGATACTTTTCGCCACTGTTTTGCAATTCTGCGGAACGGGAAGGCGCCGAAAACAAGAGCGAGTCAGAAGACCTGCCAACGCAAAAAACGGAGTCCACGCTCCGTTCCATTCATGCTTCGGGAAAAAAGCGGAAGAAGAAATAAAGCCTTGTCATTTAGGCAGGCTTGGTTCTCAATCTTCCTCTTCTTACCGCCGCAGCAATGGTTTTAATAAATAAATTTGTAACCGTTTGCTCTTTGTTGCGGTGGAACAACAAGGCGCATACAAAAAAACAAAAAAACAATGAAAACAAAAATTCATTTAATCGCCGCAGGTATAGCGCTTTATGCCGCCGCCTGCATTTCAAATGTTAACGCGCAAGCTTACAAACTCAATCAGGTAATTGTATTGAATGACGGGAACCGCTTGTATAACGACACTACAGGAACTTACACCACCGTGGGAAGCTACAACCCGGCCACAAAAATTTATAAGGACTTCGATACCATCAAAGGCTCCAAGTTCGGCTCCTATGTAATCATCGACAGCGGCTATATTTATGTGGGCGCCGATTCGCTCCTCATTAAATACGATTTGAACACCAAGCAAAGGGTAGCCAAACAAACCGTAATAGGCATAAGGGAAATGGCGGTGTGGGGCAACCGGATTCTTGTAACATTGGGAACCACCTTCCCGCTCCATTCTTACTTTCAGGTGTTTAACAAAAGCAATTTACAGCTTATTTATCAGGATACAACCGTATCTCATGCCACACAGGGCATAAAGGTTATGAACGACTCCGCCTATATCGCCATAAACGATTTCGGGTCGGGCAGCGTTGGCCTGCTCGGCGTGGAAGATTTAAAGGCTCAAAAGGAAAAACGCGAAGTGAACCTTGGTGTCAACGGACTGAACCCTTATGACGTTGAAATAGAACCGACAAATAAAAGGGTATTCACAATCAACGACCTGAACTGGACTAATTCCACAGTTACAAAATACAATGCCGCCACTGTTGCTTTTGTCAATTACTCCCTGAACCTAAGTTCGGGCTGCACCGGTTCGGCATACTATCAGGGCAATGTATATTTTCAGGCAGGCAACGATGCAAACATAGGCTTGTTCAGCACCAGCTCCAATACCGTCTGGGATTCATTAAAAATCAACAAGTTCATTTACGGAATGGCCATTGATTCCGCCGACGGGTATATGTATGTAAGTCAGACCGACTATAAAACTTTTGGCGAAACCTACATCTATAACCTGTTCGGACAGGCCATAGACTCATTTGCAACCGATGTTGCCCCGGGTAATTTTGCCTTTGATATAACATCAGTGGCCGGCGTACCCCAAATCAACACCAATATCGGATTATCGGTTTACCCCAATCCGGCAAGCAATCAGGTGCTGCTTAATTTCAGCGGAGCGTGCAAAGGCATGGCCACACTGGTTATAACCAATCTGCCGGGTCAGGAAGTATATAGCAACCAGATAAGCACAGCCGCACCTTATAGCCTTTCGCTCGGCAACCTGGCAAGCGGCATGTACTTTATAACATTGGAAACAACCAACGGAAAAGTGGTGAAAAAAATAATCAAACAGTAATAATAGTCAATTCAAATCACAAGCATTATGAAAACAAAAAAAATGAAAATACAGATGGGCGTAGTTACGGCATTGATACTGGCGGCAACATTCAGCCGCCTTATACCCCATCCATGGAACTTTACCGCCGTAGGGGCTATGGCTCTTTTCGGAGCCGCTTGCTTTTCCAACCGCCTGCTCGCCTTCGCCATACCCCTTGCAGCCATGTGGTTAGGCGACGTGGCACTCAACAATACCGTTTATTCCTCGCTCAATCACGGCAGGGTGTGGTTGTTTCCTGATGCCTTTCCGTGGGTGTATGCGGCATTTGTGCTAATAGCCTTTTCAGGATTTATTATGCTCAAAAAAGTAAGACTGCTGCCGGTAATAGGCGCCAGCCTGTCGGCTTCGGTTATATTTTTTCTGGTAACCAATTTAGGAGTATGGATGGGCAGTACACTATATCCACAGACTGTATCGGGACTTTATACCTGCTATATTGCCGGCCTGCCCTTCTTCTGGAATACGGTTGCCGGCGACCTGTTTTACTGCGGCATACTGTTTGGCGCCTTCGAACTTGCCAAATACGGATTGCCTGCCTTGAGAAAAGAACAAGCGGCCTGACGCAAGCGCCAGAGCGATACCTTTGGCGGTACCGAGGATTAAACGGCAACTCAAATCCTGAATACAATCATGCCCGGAGTTTCCATCATAATGGCAGTATATAACCGCAATTTCAGCCTGGTGGAACGCGCGCTGGATTCGGTTATGGAACAGGACTTCCATGACTTTGAAATTATTGTGGTGGACGACGGAAGCAGTTACAGCCTTGGCGGGCAGCTGTTAAAATATTCCATAGGCAGGGAAGCCAAAATAACTTACCTGCGGCACGCCAATACCGGACAGGCCGGGGCAGTAAACAAAGGGGTATTGATTAGCGCTGCGCCATTTATAGGATTGATAGACTCCGATGACCGCTATAAGCCAAACCATGTGTCGGAATGCCTGAAGTACATGAAAAAGGGCTGCGACCTGATTGCCTCGGTACCTGAAATTGTGGCCGGAAAACCCGAACATTATTATGTGCCCGATAAATATGATACCAAAAAGGATATACATATAAACGACTGCATCATTTTCGGAACCCTGTTCGGAAAACGGGAGGTTTTTACCGACGTCAAATTTAAAAACATCTACTCCCTCGATTCCGATTTTTATGAAAGAGCCGGACAGAAGTACAAAAATCAAAAGCCTGACCTGAAAACCTACATCTATTATTCAGGCTCCGAAGACGGCATAACGGCAAAACAGAGGCGGCTGCGAAATATGTATTAAATTTGCCCCGTTATGGCAGAACCCAACGCATTCACACGCCCCATACGCGTACTGGTGGCAAAGGTAGGGCTCGACGGGCACGACCGCGGAGCCAAAGTTATAGCCTCGTTCCTGCGCAACGCCGGTATGGAGGTTATTTACACCGGATTGCACCAGACACCCGAAAGCGTTGTGAACACTGCATTGCAGGAAGACGTGGATGCCATAGGGATAAGCATCCTGTCGGGTGCACACCTGACCGTATTCCCCAAAATATTAAAGCTGATGAAGGAAAAGGGAATGAACGACGTGCTGCTTACAGGCGGTGGCATTGTTCCCGAAAAAGACGCACTGGATTTACAGAAACTGGGTGTAGGCAAATTATTCGCCCCGGGAACCGATACACGGCAGATTGTGGAATACATTCAGAACTGGGTGAAGACGAACAGGAAATTTTAATACCTAACAGTTAAAGGCATGAATACATATACAAACCTAAAGACCGGCACTGCAGACGGCGTGCGTGTAATAACCATAAACCGCCCCGACAAGCTGAACGCCCTGAACAGGCAAACAGTAAGCGAAATAGGACAGGCCGTAAAAGAAGCGGCAGGCGATACTGAAGTATATGGCATGATTATTACCGGCGAGGGCCCTAAAGCATTTGCCGCCGGCGCCGATATCAAGGAGTTTTCGGGGCTTACTAAGGAACAGGGCATGGAGCTGTCCAGGGCAGGGCAAGAAGTATTTCAAAGTATAGAGGACTGCCCAAAACCGGTAATAGCAGCAGTAAACGGCTTTGCCCTCGGCGGCGGCTGCGAACTGGCCATGGCCTGCCACATACGCATTGCCTCATCCAACGCTTTTTTCGGACAGCCAGAGGTCAACCTCGGTATCATACCGGGCTATGGCGGCACACAACGGCTTACGCGTTACATAGGAAAGGGCAAAGCGCTCGAGCTGATGATAACGGCCGAACGCATCAATGCGCAAACAGCCTTGCAACTGGGTTTGGTAAATTACACGGTTCCGCCCGAAATGCTCATGCCCAAGTGCATGGAACTCTTACAATTAATAAGAACAAAATCGCCATTTGCGGTAGGCGGGGTAATAAGGGCAGTCAATGCCTGCGATGGCACCCCGAACGGATATAAAGCCGAATACGCAGAGTTTGGAAAATGCTTTACCGCACCCGATATACACGAAGGAATAAATGCTTTTCTGGAAAAGCGCGCACCCAGCTTCAGGTAATGCAGAAGTACAGCCGGCAACCCATCATTTGTAATTTCTGAAAAAGAATGAAGCCCCTTAAAGACCTGGCCGGACAAACAGTTGTTTATGGGCTCCCGAGCATTGTAGGCAGATTTTTAAGCTACCTGCTTGTTCCACTTTATACATACACCTTCGCCACAGCCGATTATGGAAAGATAACCTATATCTATGCCTATATTTCTTTTATAAACATTGTTCTTACCTATGGCATGGAGACCTCCCTGTTCAATTTCTCGAGGTTTGAAGACAATAAGAAGAGGGTGTACAGCACCATTCTGCTTTCGGTAAGTGCAAGTTCCGCTGTATTTTTTGTCCTGTTTTACCTGCTGCGCCAAAGCATTGCCGATGCGGCCTTAATAGGAGACCATCCCGAATACATCAGCTGGCTGGCGCTTATTTTGTGCAGCGATGCCGTTTCGGCAATAGTATTTGCCAAACTAAGGCAAATGAATAAAGCCCGCACCTTTGCAGTCATCAAAACCCTGAATATCCTTATTTATATAGCCGGTAACCTGTTCTTTATTTTGTTGTGCCCGGCATTATACAAGAACCCCGATGGCTTTTTTTATCCCTTTATACATGCCATATACAACCCGGCAATTGGTATCGGATATATACTCATATCAAATGTGGCTGCAAGTTTGCTCACACTTCTTATGCTTGCTCCCTATATGAGCCTTGCAGGTTTCGGCTTCGATTCAAAACTTTGGCGGCGCATCATGCCTTATGCCATGCCCCTGGTATTTGCAGGCCTTGCCGGTATGGTGAACGAAACCCTCGACCGCGTTTTGCTGCAATATCTTTTGCCCGCCGATGTGCGCTGGCAGCAGGGCGGCATATACAGCGCCTGCTACAAGTTATCTATCATCATCACCATGTTTGTACAGGCGTTCAAATATGCGGCCGAACCCTATTTTTTTGCCAATGCCCATGAAAAGGATTTCCTGAAAACCTACGCCGATATTGTAAAATACTTCATTCTCGGCTGTCTTTTAATATCACTGGGAACACTCCTCAATTTGCCCTGGCTGAAACATTTTGTAGGACCTGCCTACTGGAGCGGACTGAAGGTGGTGCCCATACTCCTGCTTGCCAACATCTGTTTGGGCGTGTTTTACACCCTGTCCATCTGGTACAAACTGATACACAAAACCATGTATGGCGCCTGGCTCACGTTTTTCGGTGCGGCAATTACCATAATCCTGAACTTATATTGGATACCCAAAATCGGATACATGGGTTCGGCCTATGCCACCCTTATATGTTATGCAGCCTGCATGATTGCTTGCTACCTGTGGAGCAGAAAATATTTTCCGGTAAAATTCGATCTGATGAGAATAGGAATATACTTTGCTTTGGCCCTGATTGTATATTATACGGCAAAAGGTTTTACATTTGGATCGGAAACCCTGATGCTGCTGGCAAATAATCTTCTTATCGTGCTCTTTATTGCCATCGTATTCTTTATTGAAAGACCCGTATTCGTATTGCCGAAAGAAATTAAATAATTGTTGAAAAAAATGGAAGTAAACATTGTAAATAAGTCGAAGCACGCATTGCCGGAGTACGCCACCGAGGCCTCGCCCGGGTTCGATGTGCGTGCAAACATTGAATCTCCCCTAGTATTGAAACCAATGGAAAGAACCCTGGTTCCAACCGGTTTGTTCATAGAATTGCCCGCAGGATTTGAGGCACAGGTGCGACCGCGAAGCGGGCTTGCGCTGAAGCATGGCATCACCGTTCTTAATTCGCCCGGAACCATTGATGCGGATTACAGGGGCGAATTGAAAGTAATATTAATAAACCTGTCGGGAGAAGAATTTACCGTCAACGACGGCGAACGTATTGCCCAGGTAATAGTGGCCCGGCACGAAAGAGTGCAGTGGCATGAAGCTGCACAGCTCGCAGATACCAAAAGAGGAAGCGGAGGTTTCGGACATACGGGAAAGAAATAATGATGAACTGCAACCGATAAACCCCTGACAGTACCGGTACCAATATAAAGCCATGCAATTTAATTCACGACTCGAATACTTTGAGTGGGTTGCCAAAAAACACCCCGGCAAAAGGAAAGCACATTCCTATTATTGGAACGATATAACCTATTTCTGCAACTACTTTGCCCACGACGACCTGTCGGTGCTCGAAGTAGGCTGTGGCCAAGGCGAGCTCATAGGCAACATAAAAGGAAAGAGGAAAACAGGAATTGATTTCAGCCCTTCAATGATTGAACTTGCAAGGAAAAATTTTCCGGGAGTGGATTTTCATTGCTTGGATGCGGAGAACATCACCATTGAAAGGCAGTATGATCTCATCCTGCTCTCCAACGTAATAGGCCATCTCAACGATGTGCAGAAAGTGCTCACCGGGCTGCAAAAATTCTGCCACCCGCGCACCAAAATCATCATCACGTATTATAATTACCTGTGGGAGCCCTTCCTGAAATTTGCCGAGTGGCTGAAACTGAAAACCCCCACCGACAGGCAAAACTGGTTGAGCATGAAAGACATTAATAACCTGCTCTTCCTGTCAGGCTTCGATGTGTACCGCAATATGCGCCGCATGATCATACCCTTCAGGTTCCCGATCATTGCCCCGCTTTTCAACCGATACCTTGCCAAATTCTTTTTGTTCAAGCACCTTTGCATCAACCAGTATGCTTTTGCAAAACCATTGCCCGGCGCTGCGGAGCAAAATTCAAAAGAAGAGGATGTCGCAAAAAAGTTTTCAGTATCGGTTGTTATTCCGGCGCGGAACGAAAGCGGCAATATTGAGAACGCGGTAAAACGCCTCCCGCCCATCGGCAAGAGCGTTGAAATAATTTTTGTGGAAGGACATTCCACCGACGACACCTGGCAAACCATACTGGATGTGCAGAATAAGTATTCCGCCACCCATTCCATCAAAGCCATTCAGCAAAGCGGTAAAGGAAAAGCGGATGCCGTGCGTGCGGGATTCGACCTGGCAGGCTCCGACATACTGATGATACTCGACGCCGATTTAACTGTGCCGCCCGAAGACCTCACCAAGTTCTACTATGCCATTGCCGGCGGCAAGGGCGATTTTGTGAACGGATCGAGGCTAGTGTACCCCATGGAAGATCAGGCCATGCGCTTTTTGAACCTGCTGGGTAATAAATTTTTCAGCGCCCTGTTTTCATGGCTCCTCGACCGTCCCTTTAAAGACACCCTTTGCGGCACCAAAGTTATTTTCCGCGACGACTACAGCCGCCTTACCGCAAACCGGACTTTTTTCGGCGATTTTGATCCCTTCGGCGATTTCGACCTGATTTTCGGAGCGCATAAGCTTAATCTGAAAATTGTGGAGGTGCCCGTCCGTTATCGCGAGCGTACCTACGGAACCACAAATATCTCACGATTCAAACATGGCTTCCTTCTTCTTAGAATGTGCTTGTTCGCAGCGCGCAAAATAAAGTTTATTTAAGCCATGGCGAAAACCAAAACAGCCTTTTTTTGCCAGAACTGCGGGGCACAGTCAGCCAAATGGGTGGGCAAATGCCCTACCTGCGGCGAGTGGAATACTTATGCGGAGGAGGTTATAAAAAGTGAAAAGGGAAAATCCGATACTTTTTCCGTGGCCTCCGGCACCCCCCATCTCATCACCGACATTTCGGCGGGCAACACCCTGCGTATGCCATTGCCCGACAAAGAACTTACAAGGGTACTTGGCGGAGGGCTCGTTCAGGGCTCGCTTGTATTGTTCGGCGGCGAGCCGGGTATAGGCAAATCCACTTTGTTGTTGCAGGTTGCCCTAGCTGCCGGTAATCTTAAGGTTTTATATGTGTCTGGTGAAGAAAGCCAGGACCAGATAAAAATGCGCGCCGAACGCACCGGCATAAAAAACCCGAATTGTTATATACTCACCGAAACGCTCATGCAGAACATCTTTCAGCAAGCCGAACTGCTGAAGCCCCACCTGCTTATTGTTGATTCCATACAAACCCTGTACACCAGCCTGATAGACTCGGCCCCGGGAAGCATATCGCAGGTGCGCCAGTGCACTGCCGACCTGATGCGCTATTCCAAATCTACCAATGTGCCGGTATTCATTATCGGGCATATAACCAAAGACGGCTCCATTGCCGGACCAAAGGTTTTGGAACACATGGTGGACACCGTATTGCAGTTTGAAGGCGACACGCACCACATTTACAGGCTGCTGCGAACCACAAAAAACCGTTTCGGCTCCACCAACGAACTGGGCATATATGAAATGACCTCCGGCGGGCTGCGCGAGGTAAGCAACCCTTCCGAAGTGCTCATTACCGCAAGAGAGGAACCTGTAAGCGGCGTAGCCATTGCAGCCATAACAGAAGGGGTGCGTCCCCTGCTCATTGAGGCGCAAGCCCTTGTAAGCACCGCCGCCTACGGAACGCCCCAGCGCTCATCCACAGGGTTCGACCTTAGGCGATTGTCCATGCTGCTGGCTGTGCTCGAAAAGCGTTGCGGCTTCAGGCTTGCGGCCAAGGATGTGTTCATCAACATTGCAGGAGGCATAAAAGTGGCAGATCCTGCCGCCGACCTGGCTTTGGTTGCGGCTATACTGTCGTCGGGCGAGGAAATACCTTTGCCGAACAGGGTTTGCTTTGCCGGAGAAATAGGACTGTCGGGTGAAATAAGACCCGTTAACCGGATAGACCAAAGGGTGGCGGAGGCCGAAAAAATGGGATTCGAACAAATTTTTATTTCGCGCTACAACAATAAAGAACTGCCCAAACGCCTCAACATAAAGGTTCAGGCTGTAGGCAAAACAGAAGAGTTTTTTACAAAACTTTTCGGTTGAAATACAGGTTTTTCAGAACACCGTTATCTTCTTTACTATCCTTGAATTAATCCCTGATACAGACAGGAAATAAACGCCCTTATCATAGCCCTGCAAATTGATGTTTTGCGACAGGGTGGTACCCGTATAGCGCAAATTCTCGGAATAAAGCGTTTGTCCCAGAATGTTCGACAACGCAAGTACGTAGTCGCCTGCCTGCCCGCCGTTGAATACTATTTCCAGATTGCCGCTGGCGGGATTGGGGTATGCCAGCAACTGACCGGTTGAAGACAAGGACTGTACGCCTGTAAGATTTGTTACATCAAGAGTGGCGGAATTGGAACAGCCCGTACTGTCGGTTACCACTATCTTGTACATGCCGGTTGCGCCTATCCACCATTGGGTATCCACCTGGTCTGGGCACAGGTTGTTTTTAAAATACCACTGGTAAAACTGGTAGGTGTTGGGCACAACGGATAACTGGTAGCCGTTCTGCACTATTGCCGGTACTGCCGGCAAAGGGTTTACCTTAATATAGCTGTTCATGGTAAGGGAATCGCTGCCTATGCCGTTTGCGGCTACAAGTTTAACCGGATACAATCCTGCGGTCATATATTTTATACTGGGGTTTTGTGCGCCGGATGAAGGGGGTGTTCCTCCTGTCAGTGTCCAGTTCCAGGAAACAGGCTGGTTGGCCGACAGGTCGGTGAACTGCACCGAAGAGCCCGCGCAGATGGTTGCCGGGAAACCTTGAAACTGTACCACCGGCTTGGATGCGGCGGGCACGTAGGTTCCCACCTGCCAGGTACCGCGCCCGTATGTGGCTGCGTTGAGCAAATGGCTTGGGGCATATATCTGCAGGTCGGTAACCATTACATTCGGCAGCCCGGTGTTGTACGATACCCAGGTACCGCCGGTATTTACCGTGTCGCGGTAATAAACTCCCATGTCGGTGCCTGCATACATGGCATCGCCTGTTCCGGTCTTATCATACACTATGCAGTTAGCCGGCAGGTTGGGCAGCCCGGTTGAAATGTTTGTCCATGTGGAGCCTGCGTTAACCGATTGATACACCTTGTTACCCGAACTGTAACCCGAAAAAGTTACCCACACACGCTGCGGGTTACCCGGATCCACGGCAATGTCCGTTATCTGGGCCATTCCTAAGGGCAGGCCGGACGATACGTTTGTCCATGCCCCGCCGCCGTTTGATGTGCGGTAAATGGAAGAGTAATTAGAGGCATAGATATAGCTGTCGGTTGAAGGCGCTACTGCGATGGCGAGAATGGAGTTGCCCGATTGCCCCCAGTTGCTTACCGGGTTCCAGGTGTTGCCCTGGTCGGTGGATTTCCATACATTCTCTATCCCTGCAAAAATGGTATTCGCGTTTTTAGGGTCCTGTATCCATGGGGTAACCCATGCGGCTATTTCAGCGGTGTTGATGGCTATCGAGTTGAAGCTGCTTCCGCCGTTGTTAGACATCTGGAATCCGCCCTGATAGGTTTCGCAATACAGGTTGTTGTTGTTTGAATAATCAATAAAACAGTCCATTCCGTCGCCGCCGAAAGCTTCGGTCCAGCTTCCGCCGCTGGCAAGATTGGTGCCGTTGTCCTGCCAGCCGGTAATCCAAAGTGAGGCGTTGGAGGCTGAAAGCCCTATGCAGTATTGTTCGGCAATTTCGAGCTTATTGCCCAAATCGCCCCATGAACCGCCGTTGTTGGTGGTTCTGAAGAGCCCCCCGTCGCAGGCCGCATAACAGGTGGTTGCGTTCTGGTAAATAATGTGGTGTATATCTGCATGCACATAAGGGGCGCCAAAGCCGTCCTGTGAAGCGTTCAGCGACCAGTTGCCGCCGCCGTTGGTGGAGCGCCATATATTTACGCCGCCAACAAGTATTTCCGAGGCGTTGGAAGGCGAAGCGGCAAGTGCAAGGTCGTACCAGCCTTGTCCGCCGGAGCCAAAGCCCGATGGCATTTCGCCCAGCAGGTTCGGCGAGGTGGACTTCAGGGTAAAGGTCTGCCCTTCATCGGTGGACTGCCATAATCCCAAAAAGCTGTAATCTGCCGAATTGTCGGCGAGAACATACACGTAGCTTGAATTGGCGGGGGTAACGGCCAAAGCCATCCTGCCTGCTCCCGAAGAGGAGGGCAGCACCACCTGTGTAAAGGAATAACCCGAATCAACCGAACGGTAGAAATGCCCGTTGGAGGTGGTAGCGTACATCACCGAACATTTTGAAGGCTCAAAGGCCATATCCTTTATATTGCCCGACAATACCATGTTCCATGAAATACCGGCGTTGGAAGTAAAAAATAACCCGAACGAAGTGGCGGCAAAAACAGTGTTGTGATGCACGGGGTTTATCACCAGTTCATTCACAGTCATGCCGCCCGGACCGCTGTTTTGAAGGGTATAATTAAGGCTGGTGGGTTTCCATGTGTTTCCGCCGTCGGTAGATTTTAATACGCCTATGGTGCTGGGGGTACTTTCTCCGCCTCCAATGCCGTCGCCGTCGCCGGTGGCCAGGTACATGATGCTGGTGTCGGCATAATCTATAGCCACGTCGCTGGTTGCAAGGTCGGCAAGCCGGTCGGTTTTGGTAGTCCAGTTAAAGCCTCCGTTGGTGCTTATCCAAAGCCCCCCTGATGGAGCGCATGCGTAAAGTATATTGCTGTTGGATGGGTTTATACGGATGCGGTTAAGCCTTCCTGCATCACCATTGGCAGGAATATTTACATTGCCTGTGTATGTCCATGCTCCCGGCGACTGCACCCTATGGAGGTTGCTCCGGTGTTCATCGCGGTTCTGTCCGGCAAGAAAGTTTTGGTATTCCTTTTCAATAGCTGCCATATCGGGGCGCTTGCCTGTGGGGTAAGTGCGGGGTTCCATAAGCCATTCCCACCTTTTATACAGTTCATAGTTACCGTCTTCCTCGTTCTCTCCGTTTTTTGACGCTTTCTTGTCCTGTACGTTATCTGCATCGGGTTTGTGTGCGCTGTACCAGTTGTTGAAAGCCTTTTGCACATCGTGCATGTTGGCATTCCGGTCATTCATCATGCCTGCCCAGTCCTGGGCGTATAAGGCGGAGGACGAGAACACTAAAATGATCATGCCTGCAAGGAGCGGAAGTTTTTTCATTTGACAATAGTTTATACAAAGATATGAAATCTATGCGGAATTGTTGCAAAAGTAATTTGCCCGTTTAATCTGCGGCGATGCGAACGACTGTTGCTATTTCCTATTTAGACATTGAACCATACAACACAATTTTTTGATGTAGGCATAGCCTGAATGCAGTATGTCCGATGTGCTGTATGGAGCAGGGGATTTAGGGCAAGCATATTTTTTCTTCATCCTTTGTCCTGCCGGCATATTGAAATGCCCTATATTTGTACTGTAATAAAAAATGCCGGAGCTATGGCTTTAAAATTTTCAGATGAAGCGCTCGCCCTAACGCGCAATATCATAAAACGCTACCCCGAAGGCAAACAGAAGTCTGCCCTCATACCCCTGCTTCACGTGGCGCAGGCGGAGTTTGGAGGGTGGTTAAGCCCCGAAGCCATGGATTATGTGGCCTCGCTGTTGAACATATTGCCGGTTGAAGTATATGAGGTGGCCACCTTTTACAGCATGTTCAACATGAAACCGGTAGGAAAATGCGTATTGGAAGTGTGCCGTACGGGCCCCTGCTGGCTGCTCGGAGCCGAAGATATTGTTAAATTCCTTGAAAAGAAACTTGGCATAAAAGTAGGGGAAACCACGCCGGACGGTATGTTTACCCTCAAAACAGTGGAGTGCCTTGCCGCCTGCGGAACGGCTCCTGTAATGCAGGTAGGCGAAACCTACCACGAAAACCTTACCAGCGGCAAATTGGAAAAGATACTGAACGAATACCGGCAGAACACCAAGGAACCCATATCGCACTTTGCCAAAAAACATTATAAAAGCGGGCAGCCATGAGCAGAAAAATCTTACTTGAAAAAATAAACGTAGAGGGCATACAGGGCTACGATGCCTATCGCGCCAACGGTGGCTATGCAAGCGTTGAAAAAGCCCTGAAAATGAAACCAGACGACATAGTGGAAGAGGTAAAAAAATCGGGGCTGCGCGGCAGGGGCGGAGCCGGTTTCCCTACCGGCATGAAATGGAGTTTCATTGATAAAAAAACACCCAACCCGCACTATCTGGTATGCAATGCCGACGAGAGCGAGCCGGGCACCTTTAAGGACAGATACCTGATGCAGCACATGCCCCATGCCCTGGTGGAAGGCATGATAGTATCAAGCATAGCGCTGGAAGCCCATGTATCCTACATCTATATCAGGGGCGAACTCTTGTACGTTTACCATATTCTCGAAAAAGCCATAGCCGAAGCGTATGCCAACGGCTGGCTCGGCCAGAACATAAAAGGAAGCGGTTTCAACCTGGATATTTACGTGCAGCCCGGAGGCGGCGCTTATATATGCGGCGAAGAAACAGGCCTGATAGAATCGCTGGAAGGCAAAAGGGGCAATCCGCGCATGAAACCCCCGTTTCCGGCCATACAGGGGCTGTGGATGTGCCCCACTATGGTCAATAATGTTGAAACCATAGCAGCCGTACCGCATATTCTGAATATGGGCGGCGAGGAATATGCTAAGTTAGGCGTGGGGAAAAGTACGGGCACCAAACTTATTTCAGCCTGCGGACACATAAATAAACCGGGTGTTTACGAAATTGAACTCGGACTGCCCGTGGAGGAATTCATCTATTCCGATGCATACTGCGGAGGAATAAAAGGAGGCAAAAAACTGAAAGCCGTGGTAGCCGGAGGATCGTCGGTACCCATATTGCCGGCGGAACTTATTTTAAAGACAGCCAAAGGCGAACCGCGACTGATGAGCTACGAATCGCTTGCCGAAGGAGGCTTTGTAACAGGAACGGCGATGGGCTCCGGCGGCTTTATAGTAATGGATGAAACCACGAGCGTGGTTAAAAACCTCTGGAATTTTACCCGTTTCTACCACCACGAGTCATGCGGGCAATGCAGCCCATGCCGCGAGGGAACCGGATGGATGGAAAAAGTGCTGCACCGGATCATTGAAGGCAAAGGCAAAATGAGCGATATTGACCTGTTGTGGGACATACAGACGAAAATAGACGGAAGAACAATTTGCCCGCTCGGCGATGCCGCCTCGTGGCCTGTTGCAAGCGCAATCAGGCATTTCCGGAAAGAATTCGAGGAGCTGATACAAAGCCGTGAAAAAGTGGGCGAGGTAAGCTATCTGAAAGAAGCGGTTCCGGCGTAAATATATTTGCCGGCAGGCGTAAAGCAGGGTCATCAATCATGTGGCATCTCATATTAAACTGCCGGTTTAAATTTCACATCCTTAACATTACGGCGGCGGGCAGCCTGCATCCTGCAATGGCACACCCTCCCCTGTCAATACTTGAAATGGTATGAACACCGGCCGGCTTTCATTAAAAAATCTGCTCTTCCCAGCCGTTATTTGCATCATTGTATTCATCTGCTTCAGTTATTCGCTGCACAATAGTTTTACCAATTGGGACGATGATGTATATGTTACCAACAACAAATACATTAAAGCCCTTACGCCCGAAAACCTGAAGGTTATTTTTACCGAAGACATTACAAAAAATAACTTCCACCCCCTTTGTATGCTGTCGCTGGCATTCAACTATTATTTCGCACAGCTGAATCCCGAAACTTATTACCTGACCAATATTCTGATTCATATAGCCAATGTGGTGCTTGTATTTTTATTGTCAGGCGCTGTATGCAGGCGCCTCGGTATAGAGCAGCAAGGGTCGCGTTTCATCTCCTCATTCACGGCGTTGTGGTTCGGCATACACCCCATGCACGTGGAATCGGTATCCTGGATAGCGGAACGGAAGGATGTATTGTATGCTTTTTTTTACTTTGCAGGGCTTCTTGCCTACATAAAATATACCGGCGGCAGGCAAAAGAAATGGTATATAGCAACCCTTATTTTGTTTGTCGCCTCATGCCTTAGCAAGCCCATGGCGGTGGTTTTCCCCCTCTCGCTTCTATGCCTTGACCTCCTTTTTGGGGAGCGGACAGGTAAAAAAATGCTGACAGGGAAAATTCCTTTTTTTGCAGGAGCGCTTATTTTCGGCGGACTGGCATATTATACCCAAAACAAAACGGGCGCCATAGCCCCTTTCGGTGCACTTACCTTAAGCGAAAGAATTATGTATGCCTCGTACGGCTTTATGATGTATGTGGTAAAACTGTTCGATCCATCCTTTCTTTCCACCTTTTATCCCTACCCGTACCGTTACCTTTCGGGGTTGCTGCCCTGGGAATATTATGCTGCCCCCTTTATCTCCGTTGCCATTATCGCCCTGCCTTTGTATTTCGCCTATAAGCACAACAGGTTTTATTTCAGGGTTTTGCTTTTCGGACTTGCTTTTTTTCTCGTCAATATTATATTCGTTCTTCAGCTTATCTCCTGTGGCGCTGCAATTATGGCCGACCGCTATTCCTATGTTTCCTATACAGGTTTGTTCTTTATGCTTGCTTTTTTCAGCCGCGAACTGATGCAAAAAATTCCATCCTACAAAATAACCGTGATGGCGGCCTTGCTGGGCGTATCGGGCTGGTGGGCCTATACCTGTTCCATGCGCACCCGCGTATGGCATAACTCCGAAACCCTGCTCAAGGATGCCATAGCCAAGTTCCCATACAGGGCCTTGCTTTCTTACAAATGGCTGGGCAATTATTTTTTCGGGAAGGGTGAATGGGACAGTGCCCTGGTTAATTACCGCGTGCTTACCCAGCTGAATGCAGCCGACGCAAGGATATATGATAACGTTGGCAACATTTTCCGTATGAATAATGACTATGAACAGGCTCTCGAGGCATTCGGCAAATCGCTGCAGGTGCAAAATAATGTTTACCGTACCTATCTGGATATGTCAATAACCTACAGCCTTACCGGCGACTCTGCAAACGCAATGAAGTACTTCATTACCTCCTACCGCATGTATCCCGCCTCGGAGAAAATATATGCCGATACAGCGTTTAACCTGGTACAGCGCAAACAATACGGAGGCTGCCTGCTCATGTATGCGGCCTTGCTTACGGTAAATCAAAGCAACCCGTTTTACTACTTTTACAGGGGCGTTGCGCAATTCGGCACAGGCCGCCTGCAACCGGCGATAGGCGACTGGGTGGCGGCAGTAAAATTCAAAGCCCGGGATGCTTCACCCGCCGCGGCATATAATCTGGCAGTGGCTTATGATTCTATCGGCGACGGGCAGAATGCGGTTTTTTATGCAAATTTGTCGAAGGAAATGGGTTACTCAACCGATTTGGCGTATATTAACAGACTGAAATTAAAATGGAAGAAAAAATAAAGGCAGAATGAAACCTATCGGATTTTGTAAATTTATATTTATGGTGAGCTTGGCTGTTTTTATCACAGGCCTTCCGCCTCATCTTTATGCCGCCACACCCCGCGAAGATACCATGAAGCCTCTGCTGGATTCACTTGCTCAAGCCAAAAAAAGCGGGAGCCTGGCAAATATCATTGCCTCCGAAAAGGCTGTGAGCAGCGGCTATGCCGCAGAGCAGAAATGGCAGTTGTCCATCCTTGCACTGAAAGAGTGCGCCATGTACAGCGACTCGCTTGCGAACATGAATTTAAGGCTGCAGCTGAAACAAATCGCCGAAAAAGAATTGCTTGCCAGGTCGCTTGCCGTAAAAAAAGCCGAAGCGAATACAAAGGAGGCCATCAGCTCCGCAAACCTGAAGTTTAAATTATACCTGGCCGGGCTGGTGCTTGCATGTGTGCTCTCCATAATTCTTGTTTCATTACA
Source organism: Bacteroidia bacterium (assembly GCA_013044305.1). Taxonomy (GTDB): domain Bacteria; phylum Bacteroidota; class Bacteroidia; order JABEUT01; family JABEUT01; genus JABEUT01. The sequence goes on along the minus strand of JABEUT010000218.1, from coordinate 3,555 downwards.
GATAGTGCGGTACCGCCGCGCGGTAAGCAACAATAAAAAAGCCACTGCAGCATGAGTGAATACGGTTTTTGCAACTTAAGCGCGGCGCCCTGCCGCAGGGAGGCCTCCGATAAAAGCGAGATGGTTACCCAGTTTTTGTTCGGCGAATACTTTGAAATTCTTGAAAGCTATAAGTCGTGGATACTTGTGCGTTCCGGTATCGACAAATATGAAGGATGGATGGACAGGAAACAGTATTTGCCCGTTTCACACGAAACATTCCAGATGCTGAAGAAGGCAAAGCCTGCCTATACAGCCGATCTGATAGGGGTGATTAGAGACGAAGCGGAGGCTGTTTCATTTCCTGTAAGCATAGGAAGCATGCTGTATTCACAACCGGGCAACAGTGAGTTCAGGATAGAGAATCATACGTTCAGGTATGAAGGGAATGTGGTAGAGCCTTCAGGAAAAATTGAGCGCGCCGCATTGGTGGAAGATGCCTATACCTTTCTTAACACACCGTACCTCTGGGGCGGCCGCACCCCGCTGGGTATTGATTGCTCCGGCTTTACCCAGATGGTGTACAGGCTAAGCGGCTTTTCATTGCCCCGCGATGCCTGGCAGCAGGCGCAGCTTGGCGAAACCCTCAACTTCCCCGAAGAAGCGCGCCCCGGCGATCTGGCCTTTTTCGACAACAAGGAGGGTCGCATTACCCACACAGGCATAGTTCTCGATAAGTCGCGTATTATTCACGCCTCGGGCAGGGTAAGAATAGACACCTTCGATCACTTGGGAATATACAACCGGGAGGGCAGCGCATATACCCATAGCCTGCGGGTGCTGAAAAAATATTTCTGACCCCGCGCCGGCCGGAAGTTTTATTACGTTACCACATCAGGCAGACACACCCGTTACATTTTAGCCGGAGCGTCCATGCCGAGCAGTTCCAGCGCCAGCCGTATCATTTTAGCTGTTTCGTGCGACAAGGCAAGGCGGAAAGCGCGCAGCAACTCATCCTCCTCGCGTAATACCCCGAATTCGTGGTAAAACTGGTTATACTCCTTTGCAAGTTCGTAAACATAACCTGCCACCAGGGATGGGTTATACTGCCGTGCGGCATCATTTATTACGGCATCATATTCGTATAGCTTGATGATGAGCCTTTTTTCCTTCTCCGAAATATCCAGGTCGTCGGAAGAAATAAATCCGGAGCCCCTGCCGAAGCCCTGGGCTTCAGCCTTAGACAGCAGAGAGCAGATACGCGCATGGGTGTATTGAACAAACGGGCCGGTATTGCCTTCAAAGTCCACCGATTCGCGCGGGTTGAACAGCATTTTTTTCTTCGGGTCTACCTTCAGGATAAAGTACTTGAGCGCGCCCATGCCGAGGGTTTGGTAAAGCAGCTTTGCTTCCGCGGAGTCGAAATTTTCAATCTTGCCGAGTTCCCTTGTGGTTTCCTCTGCTGTCCTTTCCATCTCATCCATTAGGTCGTCGGCATCCACCACCGTTCCTTCCCGCGATTTCATTTTGCCTTCAGGCAGCTCCACCATGCCATATGACAGATGGTGGCAGCCGGCAGCCCATTCGTAACCGAGTTTTTTAAGGATGAGGAACAACACCTTAAAGTGGTACTCCTGCTCGTTCCCGACAACATAAATCAATTTACCGAAGCGGTATTCACCGGCGCGCTGTACTGCGGTGCCGAGGTCCTGTGTTATATAAACGGAGGTGCCGTCGGCGCGGAGCACAAGCTTTTCATCCAATCCGTCGGCGGTAAGGTCTATCCATACCGAACCGTCGGGTTTCTTAAAAAATACTCCTTTTTCAAGACCCTCTTTTATTACTGCCTTTCCGAGCAGGTAAGTTTCCGATTCGTAATAAACCTTATCAAATTTAACCCCAAGGCGCTTATGGGTTACATCAAAGCCTTCGTAAACCCATGAGTTCATTCTTTCCCACAGGGCAATAGTTGGCTTATCGCCGGCTTCCCATTTCAGCAGCAGCTCCCTTGCTTCTTTCATCAACTCCGACTTTTGGCCGGCTTCCTCTTCGCTCAATCCGCCATTTATCAACGTTTTCTGCTCCTCTTTATATTTTTTGTCGAACAGCACATAATAATCGCCTACAAAGTGGTCGCCTTTTTTTCCGGCGCTTCCGGGTGTTTCGCCATTGCCCCACTTTTGCCAGGCCAGCATTGATTTGCATATATGTATGACGCGGTCGTTTATCAGGTTTACCTGTATAACCTTAAAGCCGGCGGCAATCAATATTTTTGATATGGAATAACCGATCAGGTTGTTGCGTATGTGGCCCAGGTGAAGCGGCTTGTTGGTATTCGGGCACGAGTATTCCACCATTACCGGATGAGCGGCGGCATGATGATGCCCGGGGCGTCCGTTCTTCACCGTTTTTTCAAGATAGTGCAGCCAGTAGCTGCTTGTTGTTTCAATGTTCAGGAATCCTTTTACTACATTGTATCCTTTTACAAACGGGTTTTTTTCATGCAGGTATGCGCCTATATCTTCTGCGGTTGGTTCGGGCCCCTTTTTAGATAACTGCAGGAACGGAAACACAACCACCGTAAAATCGCCGGCAAATTCGGGGCGGGTGCGCTGAACAGGAATGCTCATTCCTTCTGTTGCCGCCTGGTACAGGTCGGCCAATGATTTTTTTACCGACTCCGAAATTAAATGTTCAATGGTGTGCATTTCTCTCATGGTTATAGCCCGACTAAAGTACAAACAAAAAATAATCTGTATTATGCCGGAAAATGTTGCTTCAATTTTTTAGCCTTTTATTTTGGTAGAAAATATCATCGGTAATCTATCCGCAAAGTTCCGTAGGAACGACATTTTTTAATCAGTTATTCATAAAACTCAAAAAGATATTGATTATCATATTCAACCTCAAATTTATTTAACATTTCCAGATATTCATCTCTGAATGTTCTTTTTCTATGATGTTCTTCCTGTTTCATTATATACTTAATCACCGTATCTCTTTGGCTTTTGCTATATGAAAACGCCCCAAATCCTTCCTGCCATTGAAATTTTCCTTTTAAGAATTTCTGTTCATTAATCCATTTTGAACTATTTGCTTTAACCGTTTGAATCAGGTCAGAAATACATAATATTGGGGACATTCCGAAAATATGTGAATATGGTGCTTCCAACCTCCAACAGCAAGAGGCATGGCTTCTTTTTGAATAATTCCGGCAATATAACTATGTAAATTGTTGCCCCATTCATGGGTAATTATATTTTCCCTGTCTTTAACTGCAAATACTGCTTGAATGGAGATTTGTGAATATGTATTGGGCATAATATTTATGGTTTAAAATGTCGTTCCTGCTACCAAAATGTCGTTCCTATGGAACTTCGGGTTGAACAATTTATGTTTTTATTGCTACCAAAATGTCGTTCCTATGGAACTTCGGGTTGAACAACTTATGTTTTTATTGCTACCAAAATGTCGTTACTGCGGAACTTTCACACAACCCGTGTAATCTGGTTTGCCGCTTTCTGCAAAATTTCAAAGGCGTTTTCGGCCATAATGTTTTCGTTGTCGAGGGTGGGG
>JABEUT010000217.1 GCA_013044305.1 Bacteroidia bacterium | reverse complement strand
TTCGGTTAACTATAAAGATGTAAAAATCAATATTATCGACACCCCCGGTCACGCCGACTTCGGAGGCGAAGTGGAGCGTGTTCTGAACATGGCAGACGGGGTTCTGCTGCTGGTTGACGCATTCGAGGGGCCTATGCCACAAACCCGTTTTGTACTGCAAAAAGCCCTGCAAATGGGTCTTAAAGCCATAGTAGTGGTTAATAAAGTAGATAAGCCTAACTGCACCCCCGAAGAAACCCACGAAGCGGTGTTCGACCTGTTTTTTAAGCTCAATGCGAGCGAGGAACAACTGCATTTTCCCGTTGTGTACGGCTCATCCAAGCAGGGCTGGTTTAGCAGCGACTGGAAGAAACCGGGTACCGATATCACTCCATTGCTCGACACCATAGTATCTTATTTTCCTGCCGCACCCGAAAACCCGGGGACGCCTCAATTGATGATAACCTCTATAGATTACTCATCATATACCGGAAAAATTGCAGTAGGCAGGCTGCTGCGCGGAACACTTAAATCCAATATGCCTGTATCGGTTATGCGCCGCGACGGCAAAATTGACAAGTCGCGCATCAAAGCGCTGTACACCTTCGAAGGACTCGGACGCAAGGAGGTGCAGGAGGTGCGCGCCGGAGACATTTGCGCCGTATTCGGGATAGAAAAATTTGAAATAGGCGATACCGTTGCCGACTTCGAAAACCCCGAAGGCCTTACCCCCATTGCCATTGATGAGCCGACCATGAACATGCTCTTTACCATCAATAACTCCCCGTTCTTCGGCAAGGAGGGCAAGTTTGTAACCTCAAGGCACGTGCGCGAACGCCTCTTCCTCGAAACAGAAAAGAACCTGGCGCTGCGGGTGGAAGAAACCTCGTCGCCCGACTCACTGCTTGTTTACGGCAGGGGCATACTGCACCTGTCCATACTCATTGAGACCATGCGCCGCGAAGGCTATGAACTGCAGGTGGGCCAGCCCAAGGTTATCATGAAAGACATAAACGGCGTGCAATCGGAGCCATACGAAACACTGACCATAGACACCCCTGCCGAATCGGCAAGCAAAGTGATAGATATAGTTACTCAACATAAAGGCGACCTGCTTGCTATTGAACCGAAAAATGACTACCAGCACCTCGAATTCAACATACCATCGCGCGGATTGGTAGGCCTGCGCAACCAAATGCTTACCGCTACAGCAGGCGAGGCCATTATAGCCCACCGCTTTAGGGAATATGAACCCTTTAAAGGAAACATTCCCGGGCGTACCGCTGGAGTGCTGGTTGCCATGGAAAAAGGCATGGCCACCGCCTATGCCCTCGATAAGTTGCAGGACAGAGGCAAATTCTTTATTGAACCAGGCGAAAACGTGTATGCGGGACAGGTAATAGGCGAACACATACGACCGGACGATATTGTGGTGAACGTGGTGAAAGCAAAACAGCTTACCAACATGCGGGCAAGCGGCAGCGACGAGGCGGTAAAACTGGCTCCCAAAATAAAATTCTCGCTCGAGGAGGCCCTCGAATACATACAGGAAGACGAATACGTGGAGGTTACCCCATTGAATATCCGCATGAGGAAGATTATCCTCGATGAAAATACGCGCAAACGCAGCGAAAAAACGGAAAATAGCTTACCTTTGCGCTAAACAACTAATCTTATGGGACTGGTATATGGTCAAATAGAACTATCGAACCCGAAAGATGAAAAACTGTTGCCTATCGAGGTGCAGTGTTTGGTTGACACCGGCTCAACATACCTTTGCATTCCGGAATCTGTCGCAATTCAACTTCAACTGAAGGAACTGGAAAAAAGAGAAGTTATGTTGGCAGATGGCTCTATCAGAACGGTATCCTACGTTGGTCCGGTGAAAATAAGCTTTGTTAACAGAAGTTGCTTTGTTGGCGCTATGGTAATGGGCGACCAAACTCTCCTTGGTGCAATACCAATGGAAGATATGGATTTGGTGGTTCATCCAGGCAAATTAAAACTAACGGTTAACCCCGAACACCCCAATATAGCGGTAGGATATGCTAAGAAAGGAAGCTGATAAATAAAGCTATTAATTCTTCTCAAGTTGCCCAATTCATTTAATCGGTTACTTTACGTTGGGACTCATTGTAAATTAGATCATGCAAAGGAAAAAGCGGATACCGCAACGGTATGCTGATTTTTTATGTGTCACTAAATAAGGTAATTAGGCCTGTTAGAAATTCAGGGTGTTGATTACCTATTTAAACATACATTTGAAAATATCGGGGTTACTTTTAATGATTTCCCATTCTTTCCTCTATGGCAGCCCCTGCACAGATGTGCGATGCGGCTACCTAAAAATTGTTAATATTTTCCGTCAGGGAACTTTTTAGAAGTATCTTCGTTGAGAGAATAGAATTACACGCCATGTTGGATAAATTCATAGAATATCTGAAGTACGAAAGGAATTTTTCCAAACACACCGTTCTGGCCTATCAGACAGATCTGGATCAATACCATAGCTATTTAAAGGATACCTACGATCTGGCGAAACCGGAGGAAGCCGCATCTCCGATGATACGGTCATGGCTTGCTTCCCTGTTACAGGATAAGACATCGGCGCGTACTGTAGTGCGCAAGGC
>JABEUT010000027.1 GCA_013044305.1 Bacteroidia bacterium | reverse complement strand
ACCGAATCCGCATTTTTCCATCTTGCAATCATAACGTCGAATAAACCTTGCGTAAAACCCTGGCTGTTGCTTTCACCGGCAAATACCACATTTCCATTTTTGCCAATTGCAATGGAATTTCCAAAATTATCACCTGTACCTCCAAGATAGGTTCCACTCAAAAAGTACCCATTCCCATTACTAAGGTGAAAAGCCTCCATATTATTATACCCGAGACCATCATACTGCGATGTGCCGGTTGTAACCAGGCTGCCGTCGGGTGCCTGGGCTACGTCTTTGCCTATATTGTTTTGACTGTATGTGTACCACCACTGTATTCTGGCAGTGCTGTCGGTTTTATATAGTACCTGCATTGGTTTTACAGGGGGCAGGCTGTCTGAATTACCGATTACCAGAAAGCCTCCATCGCTAATTTCAGTGATGGCATGGGCTATATCACTGCGTTTTGCACCTGTGCAATAGGTGGTATCCTTAAGCACCCTCCCGCTGTCGTTTATAAAGAGGATTAACATGCTTGTGTCTCCCCTCCCGTAACTGGTTGTGGCTCCTGCAACAGCATATAATTTGCTGCTGTGAACACAAACGGAGTTACCCACTTCATAACCGTTCCCGCCAATGGTTCTTGTCCAGATGGTGTCGCCGTTTTTTTTGGTACGGATTACATATACATCGCCGTTTACTGCAGGATAGCTATATGTAAGTCCGCATATAACGAAACCACTATCAGGCGTTTGAGCAATAGAATAGCCAAAATTCCAATCGGTACCGATGTAGGTCTTTTCCCATTTCAGGTTTCCTGCCGAATCGGTTTTGACAAGAAAGGTATTGTAATTTCCATTGCCATAGCTGTTTGTAAAGCCTACAAAGGCATAGCCATGATCATAGGTAGGGGCTACCGCATAGCCGCCCTGTATGCCCGCACCGCCTATGGCTTTGCTCCATAGCTTGCGGCAGAGCGAATCGGTTTTGATGATGTAAAAGAGGCTATTGCCACCGCAAAATGAATTAGTGGTTCCAATAGTTATATAACCTCCGTCGTATGTTGGTTTTATCTGGCTGCATACATCGTTTTGTATCCCGCCGAAAGTACTTATCCAGGCTGTGTCGGTTTGGGCAACTGAAAGATTAACGTTGCAGATAATTAACCAAAACCCAATCAGAACCGGTAATGGAGGAAATCCAAGACCGATGTTGTATTTAAACAATGAGGCTTTTTTACGGTCCGGCTGCATCAATTCCTCTGGGGTGTATTAATCCTTGCAAATTTAAGAAAATCCGCTTATTAGTTATCTTTGGATCAGGATTCCGATAGTAAAAAAGAATAATGAACAAAGCATTGCTCCGGTTAGGACATTTATATTTTTTCATTCTATTCATTGGCTCCATAGTCTTTTTCAGGGAGCGGACATTGTACATGGATTGCGCGTACCAATGTTTCAATTTAATTAACTCGGAATGGTTCTTTGTGGCAAGCAAAAGATACAGTGTAGTTATTCCTGAACTTATTCCATTGGTATGCGTATGGGTTAAAGCGCCGTTATGGTTAATACTTATGGCGTTTTCGCTTTCATACACCCTGCTGTACTATATTATATTCCTCATCTCCTCATATACTTTCAGAACAAGCAATATTATTCTGGCAATGATGCTGGTATTATCAGGGTTCAGCGTTCAAAGCTATTTCCATATTGTTACCGAAACCCATCAGGGGCTTATGTATGCGGTCTTACTATTTGCCTGGATCGGATACTACAATCAATTTTCCTCCGGGAGGCTATTACTGTTTTATTTCATAACCGCCTTAATACTTATAATGGCATTTTTCGCCCATCCGGTTACCCTTTTCCCTATCCTTTTCATTATCGGTTTCTACTTTCTGGCAGAATGGAATCGCCCGGATATAAAAAGGACAACCGTGAGTAAGAAATATGTCCCACTATTGGCGGTAATTCTTCTGGTTTATTTATGGAGGGTAATTATAACGCCAGCCAATTCTTACGACGGACAGTTTTATTGGCAATTATTTGCAAGTTTCAGGAAACCTATTTTTAAATTATTTCCCTTGCTTTACATTATGCTTCATATAAAATTTTATCTCCTTCAACTAATTATTTTTATGACCTTGTTGAGATGGTACTGGTTAAAAAAGGGGAAAGTTCTGTTCTTTTATGTTCTTGTATCCACCCTGCTGTTTAGCTTTATTCTACAATTGGCTTTCGGCAATGGAGATTCCGACGTGATGATGGAAAAAAACATAATGCCCCTGGCATTATTCCTGGGGTTTCCCCTTTGTTATTATTTAACGAGTTATGCCACGCATAAACAAAAAAAAATAGCTGTACTCCTCGTTCTTTTATCAGTCTTAATTTCTTTTGCTTATGAAATTTCATATTCATCCGTATTGAACAAAAGGCTATCTTATTATAGCAGACTATGCCTTCTGGCGGACAAAGAAAACCAGCATAAAATTTTAATACCCGATTACTGCGCTCCTCATAAAAGCATCAATTGGGCATTATGCCCTGAAATGCTGCTCTACAGCTCTTTAGATAAAAGGAATTGTGCAACTGCTGCTTATGTACGCGACAGTAATGTTGGAAATTTATGCGACAGCAACCTGCTGCTTTTTGTCCCTTTCTGGGAAAATTGCAATACCGGCTTACTTAATCCAACGTATTTCAACCTGCCTCGTCAAAAATATGTGAATGTGCAATGTGACGGTCATCCCGGGCATTTTAATTTGCAACAGCATTAGTGCCTCCATTCCTTTTTTATTAACTGGCAAAAACAACCACAAGTTTCTTCTTCCGGCAAATATGATTTTAAATGACCGCAGCTTTTAATCAATGGCGGTTGGGTTCAAGCATCCTTTATCAATAAGGTTGAAGTATTGCCTGCCCTACTTGTGCAATGTGCAGCTATATTTATCTCTTGCAATATTACTTACTTCTGTTCATATTTCAACACCCTATCCGGGTTGTCAGGAACTTTGCCGGGTAAAGTATAATACTATGCAGCAGGAATTATGAAAGAAAAAAAGGATCCCGTTTCGTGAATCCTTTTCAATCCGTTAGATTTGTTAGATGACCCTTGCCTGCTATCCGGTTACTTCACCTTATTCACCACTTCTTTGAAAGCGTCCGGGTGGTTCATGGCAAGGTCGGCAAGCACTTTGCGGTTCAGTAATATACCTTTGTTCTCTATTTTGTTCATCAGCTGGGAGTACGACATGTCGTGAAGCCTTGCCGCCGCATTTATACGCTGTATCCATAGTGCACGGAAATTGCGCTTTTTGGTTTTACGGTCGCGGTAGGCGTATTTCAAACCCTTTTCGTAGGTGTTTTTGGCTATGGTATAAACATTCTTCTTGGCGCCCCAGTACCCGCGGGTACGGCTAAGTATTTTTTTCTTTCTTGCTCTGGATGCGACTGAATTACTTGAACGTGGCATGACTTTTTTTTAATTAAAATTATTAATTATGAATTTGCATTTTGTTTGGTACCCTTAAGGTCTGTTTACTTTGCGAGTAAAGCCTTTACCCTGTGCACCTGGGTTACATCTACCAGGGCAGGATGAGCTAAATGACGTTTCCTCTTTTTCGCTTTTTTGGTGAGTATGTGATTTTTAAAAGCCCTTTTCCGTTTTATTTTTCCGGTGGCTGTTAACTGGAATCGCTTTTTCGCTGCTGAATTTGTTTTTACTTTAGGCATTTTGGTTATTTTGAATTTGTTAATCGGATGAACTGTTCATGTTTGTTTGATAATATTTTGATTTGTTATTTCTATAATGGTCAAATTACCAAATCATCCAATTATCAAATTAAGTTTTTATTTTTTCTTTGGCGATAATATCATGGTCATTTTTTTTCCGTCCAATGCGGGCAATTGTTCCACTTTTCCGTATTCTTCAAGTTCCTGTGCAAATTTTAGCAATAACATTTCTCCCTGTTCTTTGAATAGTATGGTTCTGCCCCTGAAAAATACGTAAGCCCTCACTTTTGCGCCATGACTCAAAAAATTAATGGCATGGTTCTTTTTAAAATTGAAATCGTGGTCTTCCGTATGCGGTCCGAATCGTATTTCCTTAACTATTACTTTGGCTGTCTTGGCCTTTATCTCTTTCTGTTTCCTCTTTTGATCGTATAAAAACTTCTTGTAATCTATTATTTTACATACCGGCGGATCGGTTGTCGAAGCAATCTCGACAAGATCAAGTCCTGCGGCTTTTGCCATTTGCAGCGCCCGTTCAATGGGCATTACTCCCTGGT
>JABEUT010000026.1 GCA_013044305.1 Bacteroidia bacterium | reverse complement strand
TATATACCCTTTCTTTAGGGTAGGCGAGCCTTACCGCAGGGTCGCCCAGCAGGGTGAACATGGTTTGCGAACTGGGACCGGCAAGGTTCTTGGAGTTCATGAACAGGTCGCCTATGCGCGGCAGGCTGCCGTCAGGGTTGGGGGAATACAGAAGCTGGTAAAAATCGCTGTTGATAACATAATTGTCGCCCGAATAAGTTTCGCGGGTGGTGGTCATAAGGGCAATATTTCCGCCGGTAGACAACAGTACACATAACTGCCCCGCCGACAACTGGGAGGGATTATCGTATGGTGCAAAAGAACATGATGCCGTAACAAAAAGCGAGAGCGCCGATATATTGGTCCAGGAGTTAATATCGCTGAAACCGAGCACCCGTTCTCCGGCCAGTCCCAGCGGGCCGCCATGCCCTGTATAGTTTATAATCAGGCAGCCATCGTTCATTTGCTGGTTTATGGCTGCGTTTACTTCGGGATACCTGGGTCCGCCCGGGGTTTGAATCTCCTGATACGCATCGAGGTAAATTTTATTCACATTTATGTTTTTATAGTTGGCATTAACGTATTGGGCCAGCTGGTCGGCGCCCAGATTGCTGCCATATCCTTCGTGCAGTCCCCCGTCGCCGTCGCAGGCAATAAAGCATATAGTATTTCTCCAATTACCCAAGTTGTATTGCGCCTGCTGGTTGCAGCACGAAAATCCGGCATTGGCAGGTGCGCCCGAACTGGTTTCGTAACCGGTTACCTTATTTACGAGTGTTTGGGCTTCAGATGCCGTATTGGCGGGCATGCGTCCTACGCCCAGCTGCAGGCTGTAGCCGTTGGACAGTACGCCCTGATTGCTGTCAAGCACGGCAAAATAGTCGTCAGACACAAAGGAAGCCGTGGGATCGAAGGGATCTGGTATCGAAGGATATTCAATATCTTCATAGCATACCACATAATTCGTGTTATTTGAAAGCCGGTGTTTGGGGTCGTACGAACCTCCTCCTAACAGAACAAGGTACTTGGGTTGCTGGCTGTACTGCCCTCCTGCACGTGTCCAGAACATACGCATAAAATCTCGTATGGCGGTGGGGTCCTGGCTGCCCGATGAAAATTCGTTGTACACTTGTGTGGTGCTTGCAACGTTCACATTCAGGTTATCGTGGCTGCGGTGGAAGCTGGCAAGCTGCTGCGCCTGTGTCATGAATCCGGGATAGCTGACTATTACGAGATCTGCCTGCAGCATTCCATGAAGGTCCTGGTTCGGTACCTGGCCAAGATACTTTGCCGAATCGAATGCTGTGTTGCCTGTAAAGCTAATAAACTGCCGCAGTGAGTTGGTTTGCAAGGCATACTGAAAGTATCCTGAATTATGTGTGAGCGGCACCGAGTCTACCTGTTGCGGGTTGGTAACATCCCATACCGTTAACTGCGGTTCAGCGGAGCTGATTGTAAAAAGCGCCGATTTGCCGGCTCCGGTGGAGTTCACATCCCTGTATTCCAGTTCTCCTCCGTTCATTGTCAGGTGCCTTCTTACATTCAGTTCCAGATAGTAGAGCCAGCCTTCGGCGCCTGCGGTAAGCTTGGTAACCGTAACGGTAATGGCTGGGCTGGTGGCCGTGAAGTTGCAAACCCCTGTACCCCATTGCGCGTATTCGCAATAATAGCAGCCGGTGGGCACGCTGCTCACCGAAATGTTGGCGCTGGCCGAAAAGGCACTCACCGAATAATTGCTCGTGTTGTCGTACCGCGAAGCCACAGCGGCGGTAACCGATGCGGCTGACGGGGTAACCAGATTTGGGAAGGAGAAGGTAAAAGTATAGGAGGTGGTAGCCCCGAAGTATTCACCCACCCAGGCGCTGCCCGACTGTATCAGATTTGTTGCATCAAGCTCGTGGTAGGCATAGTCGTCGTAAGTTGTTACCGTGTCGGCGGGGATGCCTGCATACAGGGGTTCTGCAGTTATCCTTTTGCCGGCAACAGGTCCCACGGTAATAAAATAGAAGGTTGTGTCGGAGTATAGGTTAACCTTATGCTGATACTTTTTTGCGGCGCTGTTGTATGTCCATTGCGTGGGGCCCTGTCCGTAAAACAGAACATAATCGTTTTTGCCGAATGAGGTATCGTTCTGCCCTTTTACATATATGGCATTCTCCAGCAGGTCGTCTGCCCTTGCCGAATCGTTGGCTTCCGGAAGCATATAACCGCCGTTTCCGAAAAGGCGGATATTGGCAGGCACAAGTGCGTTCATATTGAACCCCATTCTTTTAAAGAAATTGTAATCGAGTTTGTACACCCCGTCGGCGGTAACGCCTATTTTATACCATTTGCCTGTAGCCAGAACAGAATTTGCGGCAAAGCCTGCGGAGCGCGAACGTTTTATTGCTTTTGCCTGTTCAGGCAGCCGAGATTGCTTTATTTGAAGTGTAAAGGAAACAAGTTTTTCGTACCCCGCACCTCCACTTTTTTTTCTTACCGGCATTATTTGCAGGTATGTATAGTGCTTTCCGCGAATGGCTCCGTCGAAGGTGGTGGGTATAATATCGTTCCCTATGGCAGGGCCTGATCCGAGCAATTCAGCCTCATTGGAAGTAACAGGTTCATACTCCGGTTTAACAATTGTTACCGTGGCATGATTCATGCCGGGGTTCAGGCTTATGCGCTGGGCATACAAAGGCAGTCCGTGGTACTTCGGGTCATACAGGGCGCCGCTGAAATTAAGAAACTCCATCACCGGGCCATCGTCGGTATATTTTTCACGCAGGGGGCTGTTCCATTTCAGGACTATTGTTCCGGGCGGGTTTGCCTGTTTCACCTGTCCGCCCGGCGGATTTACGGGCTCGTTGGCAGGGGTTGGCGCCTGCTGCTGATTTATGGCGGGCTTTATAACATTCTGCGGCTGAAGATTCTTTTCCGGCGCTTTGGGGCTTACAGTTTTGGCTTTTGTATTGTTGTTCACCGGCTGCTGCCCGTAGAGGCTGCCGGAGGTGCTAAGAAATAATGCAGGGAACAATACTTGAATAGCGGAAATAGCAAGCCATCTCTTATAGTTCTTAGGCTTTGCAAGCAAATCAATATTTACTTTTGAAGTCAAAATAGGTTTCACCTGATGTGTGGTAATTCAGTAAATACAAAGGTAAAACTTATACAATAGGCATTGTGGATTTAGGGGTGGTGCATTATATAACGGCAGGCGTAAGGTTTTATTGTGTAAAATACAGGATTGTTTTATTCAACTCATTACATCTGTTGCTCTGCGTGGGCAATCAGCAGCGTATATTTTATACTGAATTTCATCAGGATAAAGATATATAAAATGCCCATACCGCATTATGACTTGGATGCGATATGGGCAGTATTAATGAGCGCTTTGCCGTTTGCCGGCGAAACTTTTTGGGCTTAATACATGTGCAGGCCTCCGTTTACAGCCATATTTGCGCCGGTAATATAGGCGCCGAGGTCGGATGCGAGGTACGATACCATATTGGCAATTTCTTCGGGGGAGCCAAAGCGCCCAACAGGCACCTGGGCTACAATCTTCTCCCTTATTTCTTCCTTTATTGCCATTACCATGGATGTGCCTATATAGCCCGGCGAAATGCAGTTTACCGTTATGCCTTTTTTCGCCACTTCCAGAGCCAGCGACTTGGCAAAGCCATACATGGCGCTTTTTGCCGATGAGTAGTTGGTTTGTCCGTAGGCTCCTTTCTGTCCGTTCACCGATGAAATGTTTATGATCCTGCCCCAGCCCTTGGCAATCATGCCCTCAATAACCAGGCGCGAGCAATTGAATACGCTGTTCAGGTTGGTGTTTATAACGTCATACCATTGCTGTTCGGTCATTTTATGCAGGGGTGCGTCGCGGGTAATGCCTGCATTATTAACAAGAATGTCCACCTGACCAATTTCGGAATTTATCTTTTTAAACATATCGGCGCAGGAAGCGAAGTTGGTTACATCGCCGTCGGCAATATGCACGTCATAGCCTTCTTTGCGCAAATCGTCTCTCCATTTTTCGGCATCGGCTGTAGGTACCACTTTTGAGTAATAATTGGCTACGGCTTTATATCCGTCTTTTGCAAGGCGTTTGCACATTACTGTTCCTATTCCGCCGGTTCCGCCGGTTACGAGAGCCACTTTGTTTGCCATAAATTTTGTTTGTTTTTTTGTGATGTTTGTATTTAGTATATTCCGAAGGGCAATGTAGGTGCAAATTATTTTTGTCCGTTCAAAGTGCAGTTCACCTTCACATATCTGCCGGGTGCGTCTTCTATCACTTTATATTTGGCGTTGCCTGCTTTTGCCGGCGGGGTTGTTTCCTTGCCCGATTTTTCTTTCAGCCACTTGTACCAATAGGTCCACCAGCTTCCTTCCTGCGGGTTGGCAGTCTGTTTCCAGTGTTCAAATCCCTTACCCAGTTCTCCGTTTATATGGTACCCGTATTTTTTCTTTGCCGGCGGATTAACAATACCCATTACATGGCCGGAGCCGCCCAGCACATATTCAACGGGTCCGCTTACCAGTTCGGTGGTGGTAAAGGCGGTTTGGGGCGGAGATATATGGTCTTCATTGGTACCTACCACGAAGGCGGGTATTTCTATCTTTCCTATGTCGATAGGCGTATTGCAGATGTGCAGGGCATTTTTACGGCTTAATTTATTTTCCCAAATCATCTGGCGCAGGTAAAAGCCGTACATCTTGCCGGGCAGGTTGGTGCTGTCGCCGTTCCAGTAGAGAATGTCGAAGGGGGCCGGTTTTTTACCTTTCAGGTAGCTGTTGGCCACATAGTTCCATATCAGGTCGTTGGAGCGCAACAGGTTAAAGGCGTTTCCAAGCAGCGGTCCCCGCAGCATATTTTCTTTTTTCAGCTCCCCTTCCTCCAGTTTCTTTATAAGTGTTTCATCTATCAGGTCGCCCATGGGGCCTATGTCCGAAAAGTCAACCATTGAAGACATAAGGGTGGCGGAGCAGAAGGGAACGTTTTTGCGGCTGTATGCAACGGCAAGGGCAATGCTAAGCAGGGTTCCGCCGAGGCAATATCCTACGGCATGAATCTTTTTTGCTTTTGATACCTCCTGAATAATCTCTGCGGCTTTAAGCGCTGCCATGTCCACATACTCCTCGAAGCCGAAACGCCCCAAATCGGGTGTCGTGGGGTTTCGCCATGAAATAAGGTAGGTGGTAAAGCCCTGGTCAACAAGATGCTTTACAAATGAGTTTTCGGGCTTCAGGTCAAGTATATAAAATTTGTTTATCCACGGGGGCAGCACCAGTATGGGTGTTTCATACACCGTTTTGGTTGTTGGTTTATATTGTATCAGCTGCATCAGGTCGTTTTCATAAATGACGCTGCCCGCTGTGGTGGCAAGGTTTTTGCCCAGTTCAAATGCCGAGGTGTCGGTTTGTGTTATTTTGCCTGCAACCACATCTTCCAGAAAGTTTTTAACTCCGTCGCTTATGCTCTGCCCTTTGGTTTCCTGCGCCAGTTTAAGCGCTTCGGGGTTGGTGGCAAGGAAGTTGGCGGGCGATATGGCGTCAATGTACTGCCGCGTGTAGAAGCTTAGTTTCTTTTTTGCCTTTTCGTTTATGTCTGCCGAGCTAACTGCGTTGTTCAGCACTTCGGAAATAAGCAGGTAGCTTTGTTTCATGAAGTCGAAATAAGGAATTTCGTTCCATTCGGCTGCTTTAAAGCGTTTGTCGTCGGGGGCCGGGGCTATTACGGGTGCGCTGCCGTTGCCATTGGATCGGTCCATCATGCTTTTCCAAAGTTCCTGCTGTTTGCGTATATAGTCGGCAAACATGCCTTGTATTTTCGCTACGCTCTCTTTGCTGGAGGCTATTTCGGAAAAGAGGTTGGAATACTCAATGGCCATTTCTATATTATCGCTAAGTGTTTCAGGTGCATTTTTTATGCTGTCCTGCATTACTTTTTGCGATGCCGAGGTAAACAATTCGCTAAAATTTCCGGCCGGGTGATTGGTATCCATGCTTGCTGCGTATTTATTATTGTTGATCGCTTTTTTGCTTCCAAAATTATGAAAATTACCATTGCCGGGTCCTGCTCTGCAAGCGGGTGTCGGGTAAAATGCTGCCTGCGGATGTGAAGTTTTGATTTAAACGTACGGGGCAGTCCCAATCCTCAATGAACCGGTTATCAGGCTTTTTCGGTATGCGGCTCTTTCCACCAGTCCGATGCCCATCGGGTAAAGTTATCAAGCCCTTTGCTTTGAATCTGGAACAAGGCATCCACCTGTTTGTTGATGTTATCGCCGAATGTTTTGTTAAAGTTCAGCGCCAGGTTGGTGTGTTTGTTGTAAAAGTTAAGTATCTCTTTGGTGTTGTTCAGGGTCATCTCCTTTGTGGCTTCAAAGTTTTCGTGGATAAGGTCCAGAAATTTGTCGGCATTGCCGGGCTGCCCTTCTTTAACAAGCTCTACCAGCTTCGAATTGTAGTCAACTGTATTTTCCATTTGCCGCGTATAGCAGTTAATCACCGCATCAAAGGTATCTTCGGCAAGTTCGGTCGATTTTGCAAAAGTATCTTTAATGGAGCCTATCGTAGATTTATCAACCCCGTGCAGGTTCAATTTCTCATTTGTTTCCCTGAACATAGTGGAATTGGTATCAATGGCGGTTTCCATCTGCTTCATCGTTTGCCCGATGATTTCGCGGATGGCTTCCTTTGATTTGCCGGCATAGCCGTTAATGTTATTCTTTATCTTCTCGGCTTTGGAGCCTGTGTTCGTTGCCATGACTTAAAAAAAAATTAGTGATTGGGAATTAGTGTTCTGATATTGTACAAAAAACTATTCAGTCCAGTTTTTCCACCATTCGGTTAGCAGGTTGGTGGCAAAAAAAGTGTCGAGGTTCTTCTTTTGCAGTTCAAACATGGCAGCTATCTGCGAATTGATGGTTTCAGCAAAATTCTTGTTAAAGTTCAGTGCCATATTCAAATGGCTGTTGTAAACGGATACCAGCTTTTCAAGGTTGTGGATGGATAGTTCGGGAGATTGGTTAAAGTTGTCCC
>JABEUT010000216.1 GCA_013044305.1 Bacteroidia bacterium | reverse complement strand
GCCATACCAAGGACTACCCTGCAGCCTTTTACCGGAAGAGAATCTGCGGTTGTCACTTTGCCTAAAACTCATACCTTGCCGAGGGCACCGACGAAGCGCCGGCAAATTCTTTTTTCTGGTACTTATAATAGCCCGTGATGGCAATCATAGCGGCATTATCGGTGCAAAACTCCATTTTGGGGATATATATATTCCAGCCCATGTTTTTTGCCTCCTCCTTCAGGGTTTGGCGCAGTGCCGAATTTGCCGAAACGCCGCCGGCTATGGCAATTTCCTTTATACCCGTTTGTTCGCTCGCCATACGCAGTTTTTCCATAAGCACCCCTATAACGCAGTGCTGGAAGGATGCACACAGGTCGGCAGTGAATTTGCTCACAAAGAGGTTGTCTTTCTCGGTTTCATCGCGGACAAGGTACAGAAACGAGGTTTTAAGGCCGCTGAAGCTGAAGTTTAAGCCGGGCGCATGGGGAGCAGGGAATTGAAAACGGCTCCGGTCGCCCTCCCGTGCCAACTTGTCCACCAGCGGGCCGCCGGGGTAGGGCAGTCCCATTATTTTGGCAGCCTTATCGAAAGCTTCGCCGGCCGCGTCGTCGAGGGTTTGCCCCAGCACCTGCATTTTCAGGTAATCTTCCACCAGAACAATTTGGGTGTGCCCGCCGGAAACGGTAAGGCAGAGGAAGGGGAACCGCGGCGGATTATAAGGTTCGCCCTCTGTTTTTATGAAATGGGCTAAAATATGTCCCTGCATGTGGTTCACCTCAATGAGCGGGATGCCAAGTGCCAGCGCCATAGACTTTGCAAAGGTGCCGCCAACCAGCAGCGAGCCCATTAATCCCGGTCCTTTGGTAAAGGCAATGGCATGAAGGTCACTCTTGTCAATACCGGCTTTGTTCAGGGCAACATCAACTACCGGAACTATGTTCTGCTGATGGGCGCGCGAGGCCAGTTCGGGCACTACCCCTCCGTATTCCTTATGAACCTGTTGCCCTGCTATTATATTGGATAACAACGTATGGTTGTTCAAAACTGCCGCACCTGTATCATCACACGACGACTCAATACCCAGTATCTTCACGAATTCTTCATCCATTTATCAGTAAATTGGCAAATTAGGTAAATAAGGCGCGCCATCAAACGGTTCAAGAAAATATTGATATACACCCTGTCGGGCATTGCGGGCCTGATACTGTTCATTAACCTGGCGCTCAATTTTCCGCCGGTGCAGACCTGGCTTACCCATATTGCAGCTCATTATTATTCGGCAAAGTTACACGCTAAAGTGGTTATCGGCAAGGTTGACTTTGAATTTTTGAAAAAACTGGTGCTGCGCAATGTGTATATTGAAGACCGCAGGCATGATACCCTTTTTTATACCAAGGATATAAAATTCGACATCGGCGCCCTTGATTTCCGCAGGCACGAGCTTATTGCATCCGACCTGATTGTTGACGAGCCCAACCTGAATCTTATAACTTATAATGGCACCCGCGAGCTGAATCTGCAATTTATCATTGATGCGCTCGCTTCCCCAGATACCACCGTAAAGCGCGGAGGGGCAAAATGGAGCATTATGGTTCAATCGCTTGTGCTGAACAATGGCAGGTTCAGGCTCCAAAACCAGAATGATACCGCAAGCTATGCCAGAATGAAATTATCGGACATCAATGTTAATAACATAAACTTAAAAGCAAGCGACATACAGATAAAGAACGACACCTTGCAGGCAACGGTCGACAACCTTTCAATGCACGAAAGGTCGGGGTTCACAGTAAACAAAATATCGGCTTACCTGAAACTATGCAAGTCTTATATGAAACTGTATGCCCTTACTGTTTTAACCCCGCAGTCGAAAGTGGCTGCCGATGTCGAACTGCATTTCGATGGCGATGCCCATACGGATATAATGAAAAGACTGAAATTTGAAACCGCATTCCGGAAAAGCACAATTTGTATGGATGATATATCCTGCTTTGCACAGGGGCTTCAGGGAGTGCACAACTGTATTACATTTTCGGGCAGCTACTCCGGAGGCATAAGCGACTTGAAAGGGAAAAATGTAGAACTGGCATGGGGTAAACAGTCGCACCTGCATGGCAATATAGAGGTGAAAGGGCTTCCCGATATAAAAAATACAGCTGTATATGCAGAGATCACAAGCCTGGTTACCTCAAAACACGACATTGAAGAACTGCCCCTGCCCCCATTCAATAAGGAACGGCACATAAGCGTCCCCGCCGGTATAGCCAGCCTGGGAACCATTGAATTCAAAGGCTCGTTCAACGGTCTTATTTCCAATTTCAGGGCGGAAGGAACATTGAACACTGCCATAGGTAAAATAATAGCAAGGCTGTCTCTTATCCAACCCGCAATGTTAGCTGACAGTGTGGCATCAAGGAACGCCCTGCCCGAATTTGAGGGTTACCTGCAAACAGAGTCCTTCAACATGGGCAGGTTTTTGCAGAACAATGACCTGGGCGTTTTAACTTCGGCAATAAATATAAAGGGCAAGGGATTGAATCGCAACAGTGCCGATGTGAATCTGACCGGATCGGTAAACAGCCTGTACTATAAAGGCTACGACTACAACGGGATAGACCTTAAAGCCGAACTTCGCGACGGCTTTTTTTCAGGGCAGCTGGCCGTAAATGATGCCAACCTGCAATTGAAATTCGACGGGCAGGTGGATGTAAAATCGCCTGTACACAGTTATCATTTTAATTCGGATATTGCCAGAGCCGACCTGCGTAAACTCGGATTTATACATGATACCACGGGTAAGGCGCTGCTATCGGGGCATCTGAAGGTGGACATGAAAGGAAACAACATGGAAAGCCTGACAGGAACGCTGCAACTTGACAGCATGGTATATCTTTTGCGCCACCAGAGGTACCACCTTAAGTTCCTCAACCTGAAATCGACGGCTGACAAGGAAAACAATCATTTGCTCACAATCGCCTCCGATTATGCCGATGCACGGTTTTCAGGTAACTTTCCGGTAACCCGCTTCCCCCGGTGTATAGGCAATATACTGTCCGCCTACCTGCCGGCAAGGTTTAAAAGCCGGAAACCTGCCGCAGGGGAGAACGAGAATGACCGTTTCAGCTTTAAAATCAAATTCAACGAAAATACCGGCCTGACCACTCTTTTTGCGCCTGCGCTTAAAATATGGTCGGGTACTGTGCTGGAAGGCGAATACGAGGGCAGCAGTAAAAAACTTTCAATAACCGGAAAGTCGCACTGTCTGGAGGCGGTAAACCGGAAGATGATAGACTGCGACCTCGCAATAACGGGCGACAAATCTCGGATAAAATTTAAAACCTCTTGCGACAGGCTTGCCATAACCGACAGCCTCTATGCGGCCGGATTCAAAGTGGATGGCAGCATGGCTGATGACACCATTCTGTACGCCCTGAAATGGAACAACGACAGCGCCAACTATGCCGACATACCCGGAAGCATAGCCTTCGCCGGCGAATCGAAGACTTATTTCAGGCTGATGGATCCGGTAATACGCCTGAATGACTCAATATGGAAAGTGGAACCGGGGAATCTGGTGATTTATGATTCCAACGGCATCAACGCGCAGAACCTTGTATTTTTCCACAACAACCAATCTATATCCCTGCAAAAAGATAATGCGCTCACACTCTCGCTACACAGGCTCAACGTAAAAGATTTTAATTTAGGCGGCATAACAAAAATAGAGGGCACCATAGACGGAGCCATATCCAGCGGCAACCTTCAGGAGGCGCACCCGCTCTTTACGGCATCGCTCAATTTCAACAACCTGCGCTTCAACAGGCAGGCCCTGGGCAATGGTTCGGTAAACTGCTACTGGAATAACGAAGACCAGGCCATATCCCTGAACGGCGAGTTCATCAGAAAAGACACCACCCTCTTCTCCTTCCGCGGCGATTACTTCCTTAGAGACTCCAATAACCTGAACCTTATCGCCTCCCTTTATCAGTTCCCCATCAATATGTTTGAGCCCTATATCAATGATGTGTTCTCTGACCTTTCGGGAACAGCCAATGGCAGCGTGCAAATTACAGGCAACGCCGATCACCCCGTACTGAATGGCAATGTAACCGCTTCGATAGGCAGGGTGAAGCTGAATTACCTGAATACCACCTACCATGTTCCCGATGCAGAAGTGCAGATAAAGCCCGATACCATCCGCATACGCCCTGCGGTGGTGCTTGATAAAAAAGACGATTCCGCTGTAATTGAAGGGCTTATTACCCACAACAACTTTAAAGACATAGCGCTGAATTTAAATGTAAAAGGCAGCAATATAATGTGCCTGAACACGGATGAACTGATGAACGACCTGTACTTTGGCAGCGGCTTTGCCTCGGGCACCGCTTCCATCTATGGCCCGCTCAATAACATACATGTGGACGCCAACGTAACCACCGCAGCCGGAACCCAGTTCAACATACCTCTTGCCACCGCCTCGGAAGTAGATCAGGGAAAATTCATACGATTTGTAAGCAAGGATACGGCCAAAAAAAAGCAATCTGTTTATAAAGTAGAACGCGGAGGCTTTGAAATGAGCCTGATTGTACACGTTACAAAAGATGCCACCACTCACCTTATTTTTGATAAAAAAGACGGCGATGAACTGATAGGCACTGGTAACGGTACCTTGCAGATAACCATGAATCCTCACGCCGGATTTATAATTATGGGAGACTATACAATAGAGAACGGCGATTACCTGCTTATGTTAAAAGGTATGCTTAACAAGCACTTTGTGCTGGAACAGGGCGGCACAATCAAATGGTCGGGCGACCCTTATAATGCCGATATTGACTTGCGCGCCACCTATCACGTAAGCACCTCGCTCGAACCTTTTTTCCCCGACGACCAGACAGGAATTTACAAGAAGAACTTCCCTGTAAACTGTGAGCTGCTGCTTACAGGAAAGCTTAAGTCGCCGCAGCCTACATTCAAAATTGAGCTCCCGTCGGTTGATGAAGGAACAAAAGATATAGTGGATGGCTATCTTTCCACCCCCGATGAACTGAATACAGAGGCTTTTTCGCTCCTGTTGCTGCAGGAATTTCAGCCCCCTCCCCAGCTGGCCGTGGGCAGCGGTCCTTCGGCAGGCTCTTCGGTATCGCAGCTGGCGCAGGGAAACCTGTATGAGCTTATGTCGAACCAGCTAAGCCATTTGCTTTCCGGAATCAATAACAAGTTCAACGTAGGGGTTGAAATACAGCCCCAGTCGGCCAGCACCAACCAAGAGCTTAAGGCAACCTTCCAGTCGCAGATATTCAACGACCGCATTACCATAACCGGCGATGCCGGCACCATGGCCACAACGGCCACAGGGCTGCCACAGCAGGGCGGTCCGCCTGCCCAAACCGCCAATAACTTTGTCGGCGAGGTTACGGTAGATTACCGGGTAACCAACAACATTCACCTGAAAGCATTTAACAGGGCAAATGACAATACGCTTACCCTTACCAACTCCCAGTATATACAGGGGGCGGGTATATCGTACCGTCAGGGTTTTAATACCATCGGCGAGCTATGGGAAAAAATAAAAGGCAAATTCCACCGCCATCCGAAAAAAAAGGAAACTACAGCAGCCCCGAAATGAAAAACATCAAAGTTCGCTCAACTGCTTTTCGAGGGCGACTATTTTCGCTTCAGCATCGGCCTTTTTGTTCTTTTCATTTTCTAAAACTTCCGGTTTGGCATTTGCCACAAATCTTTCGTTTGCAAGTTTCGCCATTACAGATTTCAGAAAGCCTTTGCTGTATTCAAGCTCCTTTTCCAGTTTCTCTTTTTCCTTTGTTTTATCAATGCTTTTAGATAGCGGGATATAAAATTCAGTTTGCATTGAAGTAAATCGTATTGCATTGCGAAATTCTTCGGAATGCTGCTTCAGTTCATCTGTGGAAAGGTGCTCCAGTTCGTCTGCATTGCACAACTTTTTTACAATTTGGTCAAAATCCAAGGCAACTGGATCGGGCTTTGAAATTGCATACAGTTTTATTTTTTCTTTAAATGGAATATTTTGAGATTTGCGTATATTCCTTATAGTGGTAATGTGTATTTTTATTCCTTCAAATGTCTCTATAATTTCTCTGTTGTAATGTGTGGCTTTGGGCATTTCAGAAACAATAATGCAATCTTTTTCGCCTCTCTCTTTTAAATTGTGCCATATTTCTTCGGTGATAAAGGGCATAAACGGGTGAAGGAGTTTTAACAGGGTCTCAAGGAATAGTAAGGTGGCTTGATAAGTGGCTTCATCAACCATTGCTTCGCCACCTTGAAAAGGGGGTTTTATCATCTCAAGATACCAGGAGCAGAAATCGTCCCAGACCAGCTTGTAAATGGCCATGAGCGCTTCCGAAATCCTGTATTTGGAATAGAGGCCGTCAATGTTTTCAATTTCCTGATTCAGTTTGGCGCCGAACCATTCCACGGCAACTTTATTCAGTTCAGTTTGCTGAAGTGCGTTATTAATTTTCCATCCCTTTATCAGACGGAAAGCGTTCCATACCTTATTGGCAAAATTTCTGCCCTGTTCGCACAGCGACTCATCAAAGGTAAGGTCGTTGCCTGCGGGCGAGCAGAGCAATATGCCAACACGTACTCCGTCGGCTCCATATTTGGCAATGAGGTCGAGCGGATCGGGTGAGTTGCCAAGCGATTTGCTCATCTTCCTGCCTATCTTATCCCTTACCGTTCCGGTAAGGTAAACATGGCTGAATGGCTCTCTGTGCATATATTCATATCCGGCAATAACCATACGCGCCACCCAGAAAAAAAGTATTTCAGGCGCGGTAACCAAATCACAGGTAGGGTAATAATAACTTATATCCGGGTTACCGGGCGACTTAAAACCGTCGAAAACACTAATGGGCCACAGCCAGGAGGAAAACCATGTATCCAGTACATCTTCATCCTGCCTGAAATTTGCGGAGCCGCAGTGCTTGCATGCTGCAGGCTTTGCCGCCGAAACGACAGGTTCTTTGCATGCAGGAGTGCCGCTGCCGGTGCAGTACCAGGCCGGTATCCGCTGCCCCCACCATAGCTGCCGTGATATGCACCAATCGTGCACACTTTCCATCCAATGCCGGTAAGTGTTCAGGTATTTTTCGGGGATGAGCCTGATGGTTCCGTCCTGCACATGGGTCAATGCAGGCTTGGATATTTTGTCCATCTTCAGGAACCACTGTACCGATAACTTGGGTTCAATTACAGCATCGGTACGTTCGGAATGACCCACCTTATTTTTTATTTTTTCCACTCTTACGATGTGTCCTTTTGCCTCTAAATCCTTCACTATTTTTTCGCGAACCGTAAAACGGTCTTCTCCTATATAGTGCCCTGCATCCTTACTCATGGTGCCATCGGGGGCAATGGTGTCTATTGCCGCAAGGCCATGCTTTAGTCCTATGTTGTAGTCGTTTACATCATGGGCGGGTGTTATTTTCAGGGCTCCGGTACCAAAATCCATCGCAACATATTCATCGGCAATGATGGGTGCGCGACGGTTTACTATTGGTATTATGGCGTGTTTGCCGATCAATTTCTGATACCTTGCGTCTTTAGGGTTTACGCATACTCCCGTGTCGCCCAGTATGGTTTCCGGACGGGTGGTGGCAATGGTTATCCATTCATCGCTGCTATTTTCAATCTGGTATCGAACATAGTATAGTCTGGAGTCTTCCTCCTTGTAAATAACTTCCTCATCCGAAACGGCGGTAAGCCCTTTCGGGTCCCAGTTTATCATTCGTACTCCGCGGTATATATACCCTTTGTTGTACAGGTCAATAAATACGTTGATAACTGACGCGCTCAAGTCCTCCTCCATGGTAAAACGGGTGCGCTCCCAGTCGCATGAACAGCCGAGGGTCTTTAGCTGTTCGATAATGATGCCTCCGAATTTTTCTTTCCATTCCCAGGCATGTTTTAAAAATTCTTCGCGCGTAAGGTCGCTTTTCTTAATGCCTTTTTCCTTAAGCATAGCTACAACCTTAGCCTCTGTTGCTATGCTGGCATGGTCAGTGCCGGGCACCCAGCATGCGTTTTTGCCTTGCATGCGCGCACGCCGCACGAGCACGTCCTGTAGGGTATTGTTAAGCACATGACCCATGTGCAGCACTCCGGTAACGTTAGGCGGAGGCATTACCATGCTATATGGTTCGCGGCTATCGGGTTCCGAATGGAAAAAACCCTTTTCAAGCCAGTATCTGTACCACTTTGTTTGCGCCGCCGCGGGGTCGTATATTTTTTCTATCTCCATGTAAATTTGCAATCATTGTAACAAGACAAGGGCTTTGAAGGGCTAAATATAGCTATACTTTTGCCCAAGCCATCCCTGCGGTCATCAAATTCTTATTCCAATCACACAAACATCGTCGGTTTGTTCTAAAGCGCCCTTCCAGTTTTCAAATTCTTTTTCCAGCTCCGCTTTTTGTTCAGCCAATGGCCGATGGCTGATTGCCAATAGCTTTTCCTGAAGTTGCTTGTATTTAAACTTCTTGCCTTTCGGTCCTCCGAACTGGTCGGCAAAACCGTCGGTAAAGAGATAAACCGCCCCGCAGCCCCCCGGAAGGGGGTTCAAAGTTATAGTGTGTGTAGTGAAGGGCTTAGGGTTGTCGCTTTTCCCGATGGGCTGCTTATCGCCTTCAAGTTCAGATATCTTACCATTACTTGCCACCCAAAGTGGATTATATGCCCCGCTCCACGACAGAGAAGGCGCATTAACGCCCGATATTGCGAGAAGCGATATATCCATACCGTCTTGTATGTTGCCTTCGCTTTTGTCGAAGGTCTCCAGCACAAGCTCGCGTACCTTATCGAGTATCTTGCCCGGCTCTGTTATGTGAAACTCCTTTACCGCCCTGTTTAAGGCATTGGAGCATACAACCGATACCAGCGCGCCCGGTACGCCATGACCAGTACAGTCGCAGGCG
>JABEUT010000215.1 GCA_013044305.1 Bacteroidia bacterium | reverse complement strand
GGGCGGGGCTGCAGGTTTCTTTTTAAGGGAGGAATCAGGCCGGTGGTATATCAGGTGCCGCAGCGTGGGGCCGATATACGAATTGCCGCCTTCGTTGCATGCCACGGCGAAGAGGCAGGCAGGAGGTAAAAAGATATAGAGGCAGGCCGATAATTTAGCGAGGTATTTCATTTTTTCTTTTGAATAAAATAGAGAATGCTTCCTGCCAGGGCCGTACCCAGCCCGTACAGCGATTCCACAGGATGGGCGCTGAAGGTGGAGTAGAGGATCCAGCCGTTCAAAGTTAAAAAAACAAGCGGAGTAAGCGGGTATCCGAATGTTTTATATGTCGGGTGCAGGTCTTTGCGCCATATGCGAAGTATGAACAGCGACAGCACCGTAAGAAAGGTGAAAATGGCGAGGGTAAAGCCGGTATACAGTATCACTGCATTGAAAGAGGAGGTGCGTATAAGCAGCAGGGCTATGGCCGATTGCAGCAGGATGGCAAAAAGGGGTATGCCGTGCCTGTTTGTTTTGCTCAATAACGACAGGGCGGGTATGTCTTCACCCATGACCTGCGCCACACGCGGTCCGGCAAACACGAGGGAGCTGATGGAGGATATCATGAGCAGGGAAATCATCAGGCTGACAAAATTGCCCGCCCCCGCGCCGAAAATATGAATGCCGGAGATATAGCCGACCTCTACCTGGTTCTTCAGTTCGCTCACCGGCGCCGAATACAGGAATACATAATTGAGCATTACATAAAGAACGGTTACCAGGGCGGTTCCGGCAAGGAGCGATCTGGGTATGTTCCTGCCGGGGTTTTTTATGTCGCCTGCCATATAGGCGGAGGCATTCCAGCCGGAGTAGGAGTAGGAGACATAGATGAGCGAAACTGCAAACGGCATGGTGAATATGCTCTTCCAGCTCAAGGCTGTAACAGGGTTATCGGCAGGGGCAAGGCTGATGCTTTGATGATTCTGTATGGCAAGGCCTGCAACAATAAAGGTAAGGATAAGAACTATCTTCAAAAGGGTGGAAATGTTCTGAAACCTTGCACTGCTCTTTAATGTAAAGCAGTGCAGGGCGGTGGTAACTATTACTGCGGTATAGGCGAGCGTGTTGGTATTGAGGCCCGGGTACACCTTGTTCACATAATTTCCGAAGGCGAATGCTGAAAGGGCTACCGGCGCGGCAAACCCTACGGTTACCGATACCCAGCCCGAAAGTAAACCCACAAGCGGATGCATGAGCACCGAAAGGTAGTGGTATTCGGCGCCCGAACGGGGCATGGCCGAGGCGAGTTCGCCATAGGAAAGGGCTCCGCACAGGGCTATAACCCCGCCTGCAAGCCAGAGCATGATTATGGCAAAAACCGATTCTATGCCGTTCAGCTGAAAGCCCAGGCTGGTGAACACACCCGTGCCTATCATATTTGCAATTACAACGGCTGTGGCGGTAAATAAACTTACTTTACGCAAAACTCAACAGTGATAATAATCGCCAATAATATACTTATATCAAATACATATTGAAATAGACAAAGGAAGTAAATAACAAGCTGCGGTTAATATGTATGCATCACCCCCGTTATTTTTTTATGAGGAAATACCCTTTTGTGCAATTGCCCACGGAAGGCTGATGGCTGCTGCAATGAATAGGAACAGATGCGGCACAGGGCGCCGGTCTGTCAGGCAGGATGGGTTTACTTCACCTTCACAATCTTTTGCGTGCAGGCGCTGCCTGCTGTGTGAAAATTGAGGAAGTACACTCCGGCAGGGCAGCTTGTAAAGTCAATACTGTAACTCATGGTTGGCTGCAGGTTGGCAAATGTTTTCAGTACCTGCCCCTGCATGTTCACCAGTTCGCCATAAATGTTGTTGTCGCTTTCGGGAAGTATATAGATATATGCGCGATCGGTTACCGGATTGGGTTCCACCTGAAAATGCACAGAAGATTTTATATTGCGTATGCCGGTGTATGTTTTTGTAGAATCGAGAATGCTGTTGTGCCCGCTGCCCGGCCCTGTGTTGCCTGTGGGTACGGTTCCGTAATAGGTAAGGCCGAGGGTGTACGGGTACACAGGAGTGAGGCTGGCATCAATGGTTACAAAATAGGCATAGATGCCGCCGGGGTATTCGGGGGTTACGCAAAACCTGCCATTGTGGGAATCGAGGTCGCCCGAACCCGAATCATATACATAGTCCTGCAGATAAGAACCCAGCGGGTAGCTTGGGCTCACGGGCGGGCCGTAATCAGATGGAGACAGGGCGCTGTTGCTGTCGGGCAGGGTGTCGCGGTTCACCATATTGGTACGCAGTTTGTAGGAGCTTGCCATACGCTTTATTCCGCCTGAACCGTTGGGGTTTGCATAGCCGTAAGCCCCGTAAATGGGAAAACCGTCGAATGCCCAGCCTATGATAGGGGAGTGGCGGGTGCTGTCGGCGTCATTGTAAAGGCATTTGGGGTTCACATGATGGTGGTATTCTCCGCCCTGATCGGGATGGCCCAGGCAGGTGTCGAAAGAAGATGCCTCATAATGGAATGCGTTCTGATCCCATATATTCAGGTTGTTGTACGAATGGCCGTCCCATGCATTGTACAGGCTTACTCCGTTTTTCCAAACGCCTATGTGGCCAAGGCCTACTTTAACCGGCGTGCCGTTATTTTTTGCCGGGTTGCGTGTTATCCTGAAACAGAAGTTCTGGCTTTTAGCCCAGTTCGGGTTGCCGGTCCATGGCCCTATATTGTAGCCCGGTATGCAATTGCAGGTGATATATACATAATTGCTGTCGTACTGGTCTTTTATCACATTCGATTCTATGGTGTCGGAATGTCCTTCCACTTCGCCGTATGCGCCGTTGTAGTTAATCAGCCAGTTGGTGATAACCGGCGATTGCCCGTATGCGCCGTTAAGCGAAATAATAATCAGGGAGAGTGAAATGATAATAGTTTTCATAGGGTTAAGTATAGAAGGATTGGAAGGTTTGAATCGCAAAAATAGCAAAAGGAGATAAAATGGGAAGACAAGCCTTTGAGCTTAATTTATCTACACCTTTTCAGGTCTGCGGAAAGGGGAGGGGTGCGGAGAGGTAATTTAAATAGACCCGTGCATGTTCAGGTATTTCTGCCTTTGCGCGTCTTTTTCTATTATCTCCTCATAGTAGTCAGGCATTTTCATTTCCTTTCCGCCTGCTTCTTTGACATTGGCTTTGTAATTGCCCGCAAACCGGTCTTTTTTCGCGGTGAAATGTTTTTTCGATTCGGGGCCGATAAAGTGCAGTAGCAGTAAACCGGCTAATCCGAGAAGAATGATTGTTGCAACCATAATTTTTTTTGGTGCAAATTTCGGCTCCGCTTATTAAATGGATGTGAACCTTGTTTGAATTTACCGTTAATAATTTACATGGGAAAAAGGCCTTAACCCAACTGATGCAAAGCAAAAGCTTTTGGAAATGCCGCAAAATGAAAACGGTAGAAACTGATTAATTCAGCACCTGAATAAAGCCGGTGTATTTTTTTCCGTTGGAAACATGAAGGATGTAATAATAAACCCCGTCGGAAACTTTATCTCCTGCTTCGTTGCGCCCGTCCCAGTTGTTTTGGTAATCGGACGACTGGAATATTTCCTTACCCCATCGGTCGTAAATGATAAGCATGCTGCCCGGGTAGTATTCAAGGTTTTTTATAAAAAAGTATTGGTTGGATGGGTCGCCGTTAGGGGTTATTACGTTGGGTATTCTTATGTCGCATCCCGGTATAATGCCTACTATCACTTTGCCGGAGTCGCTGTTGCCGCACTGGTCATTTACCACCACCTCGTAGGTTCCGGATATGAATCCGCGGATAAGGGCATGCGACGAATCGGGATAAGTTACCGTATCGGCGGGCAATACAAGGGGAGTCCACCTGTAGCTGAATACCCCGTTGCCTCCGTTGGCGGCGGCCAATAGATTCACCTCATCGCCCGGGCATACATTGATACTGTCGGGGTAAACCGTTACCGACAGCGGGGTAATGGTCGGAACGGTAATGGTAATGGTGTTCGATTTGTTGAAAATTCCGCAGCAGGTATCGGAAACGGTAACGGAAAAGCTGTTGGTGGCGGCAGGGTTTACCATAACCGAGCTTACGGTTGCTCCGTTACTCCAGGCATACTTATAGCATCCGCCGGCAGGGCTGGCAGCAGCCCACAGGGTAACGGTATCGTTCGGGCAGTTGATGTGTGTATCGGGCGTGGTGTTAAGGTTAAAACCCGGCGGCGTTACCGTTACTTTTACCGTATCGGTAGCGTGCTGGTTGCCGCAAGGGGTTGAAACGGAAACAATGTAAGAAGTATCTTTTTGCGGCGATACGCTGATGGACGATGTGGTTGCACCGTTGCTCCATCTGTAGCTGTACCCGTTTCCGCCGCCGCTTACAAAGGCATTCAGGCTGGCGGTGCCGGAGCAGGATATGGTGGTGTCGCGCGCGGTAACGGCAAGCGGTGCAATGTTCACCTTTACCTTTATCGTGTCGGTAACCTGCTGGTTGCCGC
Organism: Bacteroidia bacterium; assembly: GCA_013044305.1. Lineage (GTDB taxonomy): Bacteria > Bacteroidota > Bacteroidia > JABEUT01 > JABEUT01 > JABEUT01. The sequence goes on along the minus strand of JABEUT010000215.1, from coordinate 1,912 downwards.
AGGGGCTTTGTACGGTTACAATATAGGATGTGTCCCTTAGCGGCGAAACGCTAATGGAGGAGCTTGTTGCTCCATTGCTCCAGTTGTAAGTGTAACCGCCCCCGCCACCGCTCGCCCAAACGTTCAGGGTGGCATTTGCCGGGCAATTGATGGTGGTATCGTTCGCTACCGCCTTTAAAGGTATGTCGTTCACCGTTACCCTTACCGAGTCCTTAGCCATAGAGCCGCAGCTGTCCTGCACGCCTATAGTGTATGTGGCGCTGTTTACGGGGTTTACGGTGATTGAAGATGTGGTGGCGCCGTTGCTCCAGCTATAGGTATAAACAGGCACGCCCCCGCTAACCAGCGCTCCAATACTCAAAGGAGAGGCAGGGCAGTTTACGGCAGTATCGCGTGTGGTCAGCTTAATTTTGGCAGCCACGGTAATCTTAACGGAGTCAAGGGCTGAATCGCCGCAAATGTCTTTTGCTTTAAACACAAGGATGGTGTCGTTGGACAAGTTTGAAAGAGTGATGGTATTATTTGTATCCACCGGGTTCCAGTAATACCTGTATTTGTTGCTTACCCCGCCGCTTACCACCGGAGTTATGGTTACATTGCCTGCGGGGCAGACATATACAGGCGGCTGCGCTATCACCACTTTGGGGTTGCCTATATAAATCTTAATGGTGGTGGTGTCGAGGTTGCCGCATATCCTTTGTCTTATTTTCAGGATTAATGTTCTGAAACCCGGGTAGGGATTGAGTAAAGCATTGATGTTAAGCGTGTCGGATCCCTTGCCAATGGGTATTATCATGGTGTCTTTAATTGGCGAATAGTCAATGCCCGGAGTAGCCGTTCCCGAAGTGTCAATAAGTATAGTGTCGGTGCTGCTGCTGTCCGATCTGTGAAAAAAGATGCTTGCCGAGCCGCAGCTGCCTCGGTACAGCACGGAATCGTTGGGCGACTGCTGGTGGTTGTACGAAATGGCGTCGCTTACCGAAGAACCGTTGCTCTTGAAGCTGCCGGAACGCAGAAATACACCGGAATCGTAATTGCAGTCTATGGCATCGGCCACCGCAATTTTTATATGATAGGTTTTGCCGCACTGTACCGCCGCCACTGCCCACAAGGGTACGGTAAAGCCGTTGTAGCCAACCGTGGTAAAAGGCTCCTGTGCCTGCGTGGGGCAGTTAGCCAGGCAGGGATTACTATTATAATAATTACATATATAGTAGTTGGAATGTACGTTGCAGTTTACGCTGTCTATGCTTACGGGCGTATTCATGTTATCGGGAAGAATGGCAATATCTTCGGCGCTATTCAGAAAAGGTCCGCTAATACCGGGTCCGCTTACAAAGAATCCGAACACATCGTTATAGGAGTTCACAAAGTCGGGGTATTCGTATGAGCCCCACACATACTGGAATTTTATGGTGTCGGAATATGGTATGAAATCGAAGTTGATGATGGCAGCATCATTCACTATGCCGCCGCTAAGCTGCACCAGATCGGGGTCGGAGTAGGAGGAGCAGTTGGGCCAGGAGTAGGAGTAGTTTATAAAATTGGCGTATTGATCGGGGCCGGGGCAGTCGGTAATGGTGCCGTTGGTAAGCACCAGGCCGCTGTCGAGCCCAAGGTTCGAACTCATGCCGTTGAAAAAACCAACCGCCGTATCGCTTCCCGAATAGGTGATGTTGCTTACCACCACCCCGTTGCCAAGCAGTATGTTCCTTACCAGATAGTTTATATTGCGGTAGTTGCCGGCATTGCTTACCGTAAGCTGGGCAGAACTATTCAGAGGGTTCAGCGCTAAGGCAGTAAACAGGAGTGGAAGAAGGAGTGAATGGTACCTTTTGGCCATGCTGTAAGCGTTACAGTTTGTACAAAGATATAAAGTTTCGGGGAATATGCTTTTCCCTCATTGATAATT